>NSLH01000002.1 GCA_002763895.1 [Chlorobium] sp. 445 | reverse complement strand
CATGACCACTCAAAGCATGACCACTTAGAACATGACCACATTCAGACCTTTCGCTACAAAGGTCAAGGCAAATTTGAACTTACTCAGTTGCAATCTGCCTTGGAAAGTTTGCCGCCAAACCTCTGGCGACTTAAAGGTGTGATTAGCTTGTCGGATCAAGCGCAGGCTTTCATTCTTAACTATGCATTTGGTCGATACACCATTGAAGATTATGAGCGCAGCGCGGAAGGCTATGATTTAATTTTTATCGGCAAAGACATTCTCACGCAGAAAGCGCACTTGATTGACCAAGTTCGGCGTGCATTAAGTCAGCCTACTTTGACTGCATGACGGTCTCAGATTATGCATCTTAGTCGTGTGCAATTGAGAGAAAATTTGCAAGAGCGGTGTTGAAAGCCTGTGGCTCTTCATCGTGTGGGCAGTGTCGCGTGTTTTCAATGATCACTTCTTCAGCTTGTGGCAAAATCTCCTTAAACTTTGGAAGAATTTTTTCGGGCGGGAATGCCATATCGTATCGTCCCCAGACAATCAGCGTTTTGCCTTTGAAATGACATGGACGCGGCAAGGTATTGAGCATGAAACGTTCAGGATAGCGAGAGGGGGCAAGATAGGCATACATGGCGCCCGAGGAGCGCAACGGTTTTGCAAACTGCTCGACGAGTTCATCCGTTACTTTTGAGACATCGTAATAGGTAGGCACTAAACTTTGACGGGCGCCAAACGCATTTGCGAACAGTCCAAACATTGCTTCGCCAATCAGCGGGCTACCCACCGCACGATATAGCAATCTTTCTAACGGGTTGATTTCATCAGGGAAGATACCCGATGCATCGACGAGCACCAGCGACTCAACCTGCTCTGGATGATGATGCGCAAACCACAGACTTGTCGCACCGCCCATTGAATGCCCAATCAGCACGACCTTTTCGAGTTTCTGGTGATGTAAGAAAAATCGGATTTGTTCTGCCCAGAGTGGCAATCCGTAGGGCGCATTAGGTTTTTCGGATTCACCAAAGCCCAAGAGATCTATGGCAAACACTTGACGATGTGCGGCAAAGAAGTGCAAGTTATGCCGCCAATGCTCAATCATAGCGCCATAGCCGTGCACGAAAAGCAGTGGTGTCTGCGATGAGGGTTTGCCTAACGCAAGAAAGCGAAAGTGTGCATGCGCTTCTTCCGCGTATGTCCAGTCTAAAAAGTTACCTTGCATTGCTTTTTCGGATGGTGCAGTTCAATGCAGATTGGATGTGCTGCACTGCACCGCTTGCTGTCCTTATTAGTCAATCGCTTCTCTGAACGTTGGCAAAGTTTTTTGGCGTTCTTTTTCGCTCATGCGATTACGAATGCGAAGCACGGTGCTAAAAAAAGTACGAGCGCGGCAATGTCATCGCCAATGCCTAAGACACCAAACAAGAGCTCAGGAACGATATCAATCGGAAGAAAGAAGTAGATGAGCGAACCTACCATTGCCACTTTCTCCATAAAAGAGGCTTCCTGCCAAGTGCTGCGAAAGAAATTCATTGTCGTGCAAGCGGTTTAAGTTGATGAAACTGTAAGTACTCTACTGCTCTATGTGAATTTGCACATTTGCATCGCTTCAGCACCTTACGCCAAAGCATGACATGATACTACACTAACAGTCTGCTATCTTAGTTCATTCTTTCGTTCTGTCTTATGCTCATTTTGTCTCTATTTCCCTGACAACGATTTTGCTTCTGTTTTCAGCCTTGCCTGCTTTGTCCAACGCCTCGAAAGTGGTGCAAGCTGGCGCTCCCAGAGCAACCACAATCTGGCGTAAGCTTCTTCTTCACGTGTGCGCTGCAGAAAGTTTCGCATAAAGACAATCAGCATTGCAACGATGAATGCAAGCGGCACTGTCAGCAGCAAGGTTTCTACTCGTTTTGGACTCACGCGCCGGGTTGGTGCACGTGCTTCATCGAGCACAATCACCGTTGGTGTGTTGCGGTAGCCTTGCAAGCGTTCTTTGTAGTAGAGTTGTTTTAGCAGCGCATAGACTTCTTCGCTGATTTTTACTTCACGGTAATAGTTGGCATACTCGCGCGCCAAAGCCGGCATTTGCTCAAAACTTAGCACATACTTGTCCGACTTGCCCGAAAGCATTTCGTTGTACTTGCGCTGCATTTCAGACAGACGATTTTTGGATTCTATGACCAGAAGGTCGTTTGGTTGCCTATCGCGCAAGAGTACATCCAAGTTAATTTCTTCGCTTATCATCATGGCTTTGAGCTTAGAGAGTGTCTCTAATTGCAATTTCATTTGTTCTGTCATGGCTACCGCTTTGTTAGACTTTTGGAACGCTTCCAAATTTGAGTATGCGCTATCGAGTTCGGCTTTTGCAATCTGCAATTGCGCACTGAAATACTCCGCATTGTAGAGTGATTTTGCGTTAGCCAGTTTTCGGTTTGTTCTATCGAGAATCTGTGCATAAGCATTCGCGATTCGTGCCGCTTGCACTTTTGCGCTGTCGTCGTCTGCTTCTCTGAATGACAACATGGGTGTTGCAAGCCGAACTTCAATCGTGATAAAACCTTGTTTGCTTGCTGTGATGCGAGTGGCTTCGGCAAGTGCTGTACGCAATTTTTCCAACTTCTCTGCTTCGTTCTGTTTGCGTTCTTCTTCACTTAGGAAAATCTCTTCCAAGCGTTGCTCTACAATCAGACTTTCTGCTACTGTGCGGCTTTTAAGCACTTCGACCAAAATTTCCGTCATATTTGTAGCATTTGCTGTGCTGAGTGAGGCAAGACCTAAATTACCAATGGCTTGCAAGAGTGCATTTTGTTTGTTGGGGTCTTCGGGCGGCATCAATACAGTTTTTGCAGCATATGTACGCGGCATTAAAAAGAGCGTAACGAGCACGATAATTATTGCTGCCAGTGTGAATTTCACAATAAAGCCGAGATGCTCCAAAATAAGTTCAATGTAATGACGCAGCAGCGTTGGCTTTTGCCATACTGCGCCATTGCTTTTGAGATCTTCCGTGCTCATGACTAGCCTCGCACAATGCTTAAAATCACCAATACGGTTGTAGCAATACTGCCGATGACGACAATGCCGTCTCTAAAAATCTCCCATGCTGATTGTAGCCACGGCTTGCGTGGCAGTTCGGGAACGAGAATGGTATCGCCCGGCTCTAACTGCTCAACTTTGCTTACTTCAAGCACATCGCCTGTATTGGGTTTAATGACAACAACGCGTCCTTCATCAGCCTGTTTGCCGAATCCGCCTGCCAAGCGAATGTATTCGCGCACGCTTAAACCGCTTTGATACTCGATATTGCCTGGTTCAATGACGCGCCCGATAACATTAATGTAATTGCGAAACTTTGGAACTTCAATGATATCATCCGGTTCTAACAGTACATTTTCAGATTCTGCTTTACCTTGCATCAATGTTTTGAAGTTGACCGACATTCTGCCCTGACGCTCGCGTAGCTTCGCTTTGAGATACTGTGCATCGATATCTTCAGAACTATCGCTCGTAAAGCTTCGTGGATCAAAGGAGCGGCTTGCAGACGGGCGAATCAGCACCGCCTCTTCCAGTGATGCTTTATCTGTAAAACCGCCTGCAGTTTGAATAATATCGTACAACCGCGTTTTCTTTGGTTCAATGCGATAAATGCCGGGGAACTTGACCTCACCACGCACCTCGACCATCTCCTCAGGGAAAATCTTTGGAATACGCCGCACGACCACGACATCGCCACGCTGCAAGGGGACATTTGCTGACTGCGGAAATCCGCGTAGACTCACATAAAGACTTTTGCGCGAGAGTTTGTCTTCCGTAAATCGGATGATTTCTACGGAATCCAAGTATGCACTCTCTAAGAGACCACCGGCAAAACTGAGCAATTGGTACAGCGAATCACTTGGGAGAAACTCATAACTGCCCGGGTATTTCACCTCTCCCGAAATGGTTACTGAATCGGTTCGACGCGTCAGGAAAATTACATCACCTTCTTTGAGATAGAGATTCTCGCGTGCATCAAGAAGTCTGTAGTAGGTCAAGAGGTCTAGGCTTAGGGTTGTATCGGGATAAGCACGTTTGAGTTTGATTTGTCGCAGTGAAGCTGTTTTCAGCACCACATTGCTTTTTGCGATGGCATCAGAGACCCGTTCGGCGGCACTGACTTTTACCTTTGTTGGATAGAGTGTCTCGCCTAACACTTCAACTTCGAATGAGCGCAAACTTAGCAGTGCGACACTCACTTCAGCGCGGCGATACGTTTTACTTAGCATCGTTGCTAATCGCTCTCTGAGTTCAGGCAAGGTTAAATGTAGCGCGAGCACTTCACCCACCCGCGGAATAATGAGTTTACCTTCAGGTGTAACGGTCAACTGATATGATGTGTAAGTTTGTGAGGTGATACCAATGAAGACACCATCACCTGCGCTGAGGGTATAGTTTGGTGGGGCAAGTTGTTGCGATATCCCTACAGGGGCAGATGCCGGGCGCATACTCTCAAACAGCAGCAGGGTATCTGGCACCATCAGTCGGCTCTGTCCTGAAAAACGGCTGTCTGGAAGTTGCGCATACAACACAGGCTGATAGATTACAATGCCCAGCTGTATGAGCAAAGCAAACCAATAAGCAGAGATAAGCGTGCAGCGCGGCTTAGCGTTTTTAAGAACTTTCATTATGTTGCAAGCCAACATTATACCATTTTGAACTGTTCAAGATATGAAGTTTCTATCACTTGCGCTTTTCCTTGTTGGTGCGACGGGTGCTGTTTTCGGGAGCCTTAAGTATCGCCAGCAAACGGAATGGGAACACTGGGCTGCAAAACTCACTTGGCTAAGTTTCTTAGGCTTCAGTGTTGTGATTGCAGGCGTCGGCGTCGTGATTTTTTTTGTCGTTTGACGCGCGCTGCTTAGTTCACCAAGCTTCCCACTTCTTCGCCAATTAAGAGGCGCTTGAGATTGCCTTCTACATTCATATTCATCACGACAATAGGGAGCATATTTTCTTGGCAGAGTGTAATTGCCGTGAGGTCCATGACGCGCAGATTTTTTTTCAAGACATCAAGGTAAGTGATTTTCTGGAAGAACTGCGCGGCAGGATTTTTTTCAGGGTCTTCATCGTAGATGCCATTGACGCGCGTGCCTTTGATAATCACGTCGGCTTCAATTTCAATAGCTCGCAGTGCAGCTGCAGTATCTGTTGTAAAGTAGGGATTGCCTGTGCCTGCACCGAAGATCACGACGCGCCGCTTTTCCAAATGTCGGATAGCACGGCGACGGATAAAAGGTTCGGCAATTTGCTCCATCTTGATAGCCGTTTGCAATCGTGTAAAGACACCTTTACGCTCAAGCGCATCTTGCAACGCAAGCGCATTTATCACTGTTGCCAGCATCCCCATTTGGTCCGCTTGCACTCTATCCATGTGCTCAGCAGCTTTAGATAGCCCGCGAAAGATATTGCCGCCACCAATGACAATTGCTACTTCGACACCTAATTCATGCACTTCCACAATCTCTGTTGCAAATTTATCGAGCACCTCTCCATCAATGCCGTAGCCCTTATCGCCCATTAGTGATTCGCCACTGAGCTTGAGCAGAATTCGCTTGTATTTCAATGCCGACATAGTTCGGGTTAGTTATTCTGTTGCCAGAAGGTTGCGATGAAATAAAAAAGTCTCGCATCAGCGAGACTTTTTTGCTATCCTCTTTCTCCGAGTTGGAAGCGTACAAACTGCTTTACTGATAGCGTTGTATGCAGTCGCTCAGAGGCTTCTTTGAGAATTTCGGTAACGGTCTTGCTATTGTCCTTGATAAACGGCTGTTCCAACAGCGCTACATCTTGATACATTTTCTCGATTCGCCCGGCTACAATTTTTTCTACGACGGCGACCGGTTTTTTTCATTAAGCGCTTGTTGACGGTAGATTTCAGCTTCTTTTTCAATAAGTTCTTTTGGCACGCTACTGCGCTCCAGTGCCACAGGTGCCGCCGCTGCTACTTGCATAGCAATATCTTTTGCAATTGGGTCATCTTTGCCATTTAAGCCAGTCAGATAGACCAGTGAAGCTAACTTTGCACCGGGGTGTGTGTAGGCAACGACGATGCCATCTGGTGCCTCAACGAGTGCCATTCGACTGACCTCGACTTTTTCGCCGACTTTACCGACCATAATTTCAGCGGCTTTTGCAACACTTACATTAAAGTCACCGCCCATCGTCAGTTCCAACAGTTCACTGAGAGTCTTTGCACGATGTTTGAGTGCCAGCTGTGCCACTTCATTAGCAAATGCGACAAAGCCTTCGCTGCGTGCCACAAAGTCTGTTTCGCAGTTGACTTCGACAATGGCTGCAGCAGATTTGTTTTCAGTTTGTGCAACTGCAATAATACCTTCTTTGGCTTCACGATCAGCACGTTTTGCCGCTGCTGCTGCACCACGCTCTCGTAGCCATTTGATTGCATCTTCCATATCACCATTAGTGGCTTCGAGCGCTTTCTTGCAATCGGACATGCCTGCCCCTGTCTTGTCGCGCAGGTCTTTGACTAACTTTGCTGAAATTTCTGCCATAATTTTTTTGGAGTTATCACATATGCAAGAACCGTGAGGGCTTCACGGTTCTTTTAGAGATTAACTTTCTTTTTCTTCAGCCACTTCTTCGGCATCTTCTTCTTTTTGTGCCGTCGTCGCATTGATAATCGCATCAGCGACAGCGGTTGTAATCAGCTCAATGGACCGAATTGAATCATCGTTTGCTGGAATCACATGCGTAATTGGCTCAGGGTCGCAATTGGTATCGACCATTGCAAACACGGGGATGCTGAGCAGATTTGCTTCCTTGACGGCAATGTGTTCCTTTTTGACATCGACGACATAGAGAGCGGCGGGAAGGCGTGTCATCTCGGAAATGCCACCCAAGACCTTGAGCAGTTTTTCTTTTTCACGCGTCAGCATCAAACGCTCTTTCTTGGTGATAATATCAAATGTGCCATCACTTTCCATTCGCTCAATAGCGTTAAGGCGACGAATGCTTTGGCGAATGGTTGCAAAGTTTGTCAGCATTCCACCCAGCCAACGCTCTGATACATACGGCATGCCGCAGCGTTCTGCTTGTTCAGCAATAATCGCCTTAGCTTGTTTTTTGTACCGACAAAGAGAATGTCTTTGCCCGTACCTGCAATGGCTTCAATCGCATTGAGTGCATCTTCCGCCATTTGCACGGTTTTTTTGAGATCTAGAATATGAATGCCGTTTTTTTCCATGAAGATGTATGGCTTCATCTTTGGATTCCAACGGCGCGTCAGGTGTCCGAAGTGGGCCCCGGCTTTAAGCAAATCTTCGATTTGAAGTCTAGGCATAGTTTATCGATTTAGCTTAGTTAAACCTCTACCTTGCCACTATCGAGGGAATCCATTCGGACACTCCCGCTCGATTTTTGAAGTCTATACTTCAGACAAGGTATGCATGATTAAAACATTTGACTGCAAAGCTTAGACAGCACGAAGGCTTTAACGTTTTGAGAACTGGAAGCGGCGGCGCGCTTTGCGGCGACCATACTTTTTGCGTTCAACCATTCTGGCGTCGCGTGTCATCAAGTTCTCTTTTCGCAGAATGGGCTTGAGGTTCTCATCGTATTCTACCAGTGCGCGTGCAATTGCCAGACGCACTGCACCCACTTGCCCGCTAATTCCTCCACCTTTGACATTCACCTGAATATCAAACTTGCCGACATTATCTGTTAGCGTAAGCGGCTTTAGCGCATCGTTACGCTGCTCTTCCACTGTGAAGTAATTTTCAATAGGACGATCGTTGACAAGCACTTTTCCACTACCGACTTTCATAAAAGCCCGCGCAACCGCGGTTTTGCGTCGTCCAACTGTAGAAATCAGTTCTGACATATTGCGTTAGGCAAGTTCGAGTTTTTCAGGTTTTTGTGCAGCGTGTGGGTGTTCTGGGCCTGCATAGACTTTGAGTTTCTTGTAGATTTGTCGCCCGAGGTTGCCTTTTGGCAACATGCCCCACACCGCCTCTTCAATAATGCGCTCAGGTTTCTTTTGCAAGATGTCTGCAAATTTTTCCCAGCGTGCACCGCCCGGATAGAGCGTGTTGTGGTAATACATCTTTTTCTGTGGTTTTGCGCCCGTCAATTTGACTTTTGCTGCATTGACTACAATCACAAAGTCGCCTGTGTCCACATGCGGCGTAAACTGCGGCTTGTGCTTACCACGCAAGATCGTCGCAATTTTGCTTACCAGTCGACCGAGTGTTTTGCCTTCTGCATCGACGATATACCACTTGCGCGCCACTTCGAGCGGCTTTGCTGAGTAAGTGCGAAAACTCTGCGTATCAATCTTCATTTTTTAGCCTATTTTTGGCTCGTTTTGGTCTTGAGCACCGCTTTTGTTACAAATAGAGCCCGCAAAAATAGGGGTTTACGCCCAAAAAGCCAAACAATTTTGAGATTTTTTGCGACCTTCTTAGCGCAAGAGTGTCGATTCAGCACGCGAGACTTCTGCAAGCATACTCGGGATTAGTTCGGTATCGTGCTCTACTTCACGCAAGCCCTGCTCAAATTCTTCTGCGATTTTGACATCTTCTTCGCTGCCAATGAAAAGCGGTGTGCGTTGATGCAGTTTTTCAGGCACAATATCCAAAATGCGCTTGTAGCCATCCGTCGCTCTGCCACCAGCCTGTTCACACACAAATGCCAATGGATTGGCTTCATAGAGCAAACGCAATTTGCCTTCTGGCGCTTTCTTGGTGCGTGGATAGATGAAGATACCTCCATAGAGCAAATTGCGGTGGAAATCTGCTACAAGCGAGCCGATGTATCGCCCAGAGTACGGACGATTGGTTGCTTTATCTTCGTGCTGCAAATACTTGATGTATTTTTTGATACCATCAAAGAAATAGCGGTAGTAGCCTTCATTGATGGAATAAATCTTACCACGCTTGGGTATAGTGATGTTTGGATGCGAGAGCAAAAATTCGCCAATTGTTGGGTCTAAGGTAAAGCCGTGAACACCTTGCCCTGTTGTGTAGACCAGCATCACCGATGAGCCATAAATCACATAGCCTGCTGCAACTTGCTCTACGCCTTTCTGCAAGCAATCTTGAACCGTTGCCGGTGTACCTACCGG
Source organism: [Chlorobium] sp. 445 (assembly GCA_002763895.1). NCBI lineage: Bacteria > Pseudomonadati > Chlorobiota > Chlorobiia > Chlorobiales > Chloroherpetonaceae > [Chlorobium] sp. 445. Next base: position 141,601 of record NSLH01000002.1, on the reverse strand, counting down.
GGATTTGCGCTTGTAGATAGAAAAAATTGTGCCGACACTGACATTTGCATCAATGTTCGAAGAGCCATCAAGCGGATCAAAGATCAGCACATATTTTCCTGACGATTCCATCGGGGGAATGATAATATCCTCGTTTTCTTCAGATGCCATTACTGCAAAACGTCCATGATGACCGATCGCCTGAATAAACTTTTCATTTGCAAATTGATCTAATTTCTTGACTTCTTCACCTTGCACATTTTGCTTGCCTGCCGAGCCAAGAATATCGACCAATCCTGCACGAATGACTTCTCGCCGTACAAGTTTTGCTGCAAACGTTACATCAGAAAGTAATTGGGTGAGTTCGCCGCTTGCGCTGGGAAATTTGCGCTGCTGCTCAAGAATATGACGCTCAATCGTGATTAACTCCGCCATAGTTCAATCTCCTGCTACGAATTTATTTGTTGTACTTTCGCTTTACAAATTAAGCATTTCACCGTCAAGCGCAAATGCATCTCATCTCATTCTGGTCGAAAGTTGATTCGGCCATAGCAAGCACCATCGCATGAGCGTTGTGTGCTACTTTTTGCTGCATCACGGCATCATGTTCAAGCATGCGTTTTTACTCTCTCCCAAAGTGTTAGTTGAATTATCAGAGATGAAGACATGGGTATTGGTGCTGGCAAGTTATTTTTGAGAAAGCTATGTTTTGCTCATAGCACATAGAATGTGGCTAAACTTGACAAAAACTTCATTCTGCCTTGTCAGACGCAACAATTCTCTTTCATGAATGGCAACAGCTTCGTGCTTTGCGCAAGCGCTTCTTGGAAGGTTCTGCTAGCAAGCAGGACTACTGGGAGAGCTTGCGTTTGCTTGAACTCTACGATCAAACGTTTGCTGAGCGTATTGCTTGGAAATGGCAATATGTACTTTTGCAACTCCATCGCCTGCGCTGGCAACCGCCGACTTCTGCAGTGCTCGACTGGGGCTGCGGCACGGGGATTGCCTCACGCACATTTCTGCGCGCATTTGCTTTGCCTGATGTTCGACTTACGCTCTACGACCGCTCTGCACTTGCAGTGAAGTTTGCCGAGCAAAAACATCGTGAAGTGTTCCCTCATATCTCTTTGTTGCCTTTCAACGATACAGCGTTTCAAGGCGTGGTCTTGCTCAGTCACATCATCACAGAACTCAGCCCGCAGGATTTAGATGCACTGTTGCAACGCCTTCGGGCTGCCGCGGCAATTCTTTGGGTTGAGTCGGGCGAATATCATACTAGTCGCAAATTGATAGACGTGCGAGAGCAGTTGCGTTCAGACTTTCATGTTGTGGCACCTTGCACACATCAAGGTCGCTGTGGGCTACTTGCAGAGGAAAATGCGCCGCACTGGTGTCATCATTTTGCACATGTACCACAAGCGGCTTTCACTGAAAAGCGCTGGTCAGAGTTCAAAGCGCGTATAGGCATTGATCTTTCTCAGTTGCCTCTCTCTTACCTTGTTCTGGATAAACGCGCCATTCCTCTTTTGCCACGCTTGTCTTCACGCTTGATTGGCGGCACGCGCCTCTACAAAGGCTATGCCGCTGTGCTTGCCTGCACCGAGCAAGGCGTCGCTGAATACCACTTGAGCCAGCGCCATTTTCCTCAAGTCTATCGGCAAATAAAAAAAGGCGAAGCTGATACACTCGTGTCTATGCAGACTGAGCAGGGCAAGGTGGTACATTTAGAGAGCCTTGCAGTGCAAGAGATGAGAAAAGCATAGCACCTGCTTGATACAGTTCTACTTCTGCCTCAAGCCAAGTGTTCAGTTGAATAGGATTTACTTCTTTTTGCGTGCTTTTTTCTCGGGCTTAGCTTGAGGCTCAAAGTCCGTGAAAAGTTCACCGATCACCTTTGCTTCCATGCGGCGATTTTGCGCGCGTCCCTCATCAGTATCGTTTGATGCCACAGGTTCTTCTTCACCTGCGCCGCGCACGGTAAGTCGTCTGGCATCAATGCCGCTTTTTACAAGATAAGTTTTGACTGCCTCAGCACGTTTGAGTGAGAGCCAGAGGTTATACTTTTTGCGTACTCTCTCATGCGCAGCTTTGCGCTTGAGGAATTTCTCTTCGGGTTCTTTTGGCTGCTTTGGTTTTAACCTTTTACCTGTGTTGTCCGTATGCCCTGAAATTTCCACGATGAACTTCTCGCGCGCTTTGGTTTTAAGCAATCCGATTAGTGTATCCAATTTTGCGCGCTCTGTTGGTAGGATTCGATACTTGTTTAGTTCGTAGTTAATGCGTATGGCAATTTTGTCGCCCACTTTGCTAAGTGGCTCTGGTGGCGGCGGTGGAATTTCACGTTTTGGCTCAACGCGCACATGTGCTGCACCGATGAGTTCGCCATAGCGATTCCTTGCCGTGAGCGTGTAGGTTGTCGTGTAACTTGGCTTAATGACACGCGTGCCTTTAGGTGGGACTTCACCTAAATCTGGTTCAATGCTCACTTGTTCCGCATCGAGGGTTGTCCAGATAAGCATTGTAGAATCACCTTGCTCAATGACATTACGCGCCGTCAAGATTTCGATGACTGGCAGAGGTTCGCGGGCGATAACAGGTGCGTAGAGTTTTTCAGGCGGCAGCTGTTCCAAGGGCTTGAGGAAACGGAAACGAAAGCCTATGCTCGCAGAGAGTTGACGTGCTGAATTTATCGAAAAGAAGCTCAACACATCGCGTGTGCCGATATCGAACGTGGCTTCAGGTGTATCGAAAGATAACCCAAGTGCAAGCGCTACCGCTTCATCGCCACCAAAGCGCAATCCAGCACGCACAGGTAGATTAGGCACACCGCGCCACTCTGCGCCAAGTGCAATCAATGGCGTTGTGGTATTGCCAAAATTGGCATTGACACCCTGTACCCAATCCAGCATCATTACCACAGGTACATCGGCAAACGCTTTGAGATTTACCGCAGCACCTAAGCGTATAACCGACGGTAATGCTGCACCAAAAGGCAATGTGCTGGGCAGTGTTTGTTCAATGGCTTTGCGTAGGCTATCGACTTCACGCTGGGTTGTTTGATCATCGAAGGGATCGGTGAAGCCTGTAAAACTCACGGTCGTATCGGCAAGACGCTGCCACGCTGTGGAACCGCCGAATGAGAGTCCGCCAAGATTCATCACGGACAGTCCTAAGGTTACGCCGCGTGATATCTCAGCGGACAGACCCAAATCAGCAGCAAATCCGCTGCCTACCACATCAGGTGTAAGAAACGGTGGAATTCTATCGGGTGCCGCTGTTTGCAGTTGATAACTCAATCGCCCTGCAAGACTGTCGCCCGTTTGCGAGCTAAACAGCGTGGTCTGATTATCCAGATGTGCAAATACAAATGACTGCACATATTTGAGAGCTAGCCCTGCGTAAAAGTCTTTGAAAGGAATAGATTCTGGCAGGTCAAATTTGCGTGCGTAGGAGAGCGCAAACTCGCGGTGCCACCAGGCGCGAGCATTGCTTCCACGCGATTCAATTGGTTGACCTAGCAGATTCGTGTTCCCATTAAGCGCCAAATCCAGATAAGATTTTGTAACGGCAAAGCGCGTTCCAATGTGATCACGAATGGCAAACCCAAATGCTCCGACTTGCTCTGAGACATTAAATGCCACACCAAAGAGTTGAACACTTGAGCCAACACTTGCTCGCCACACCTCTGGCACAAGCGCCAAAATTGCAGTCTTGTCTTGGCTCGTCCAGAAGGTTGTTGTGCGTGGTTCAGGCACATTGCGGCTCTCACGCCCTAAGAAACGGTTGTAATGATCAAGGTTAAAGGCGTTGTTTTGCAGAAAAAGTCCTAATGGTAGAATGGAGAAACTAAACCGACGTTCATGAAATTCAAATGCAGCAAGGCGCGCCGGATTGAGATCCATCCCGGGCATAGCACCAAAGTAAGCTGACCCGGCGCCACCTACGGACATACTCATGGCATTGTCTACGCTCACTTGTCCATAGACTGAAAGCGGCATGCAGCAGATTGAGAACCAGACAGCCCAAAGTCGAACTTGCATCATCGGTTTAGAAATTGCTACGGCAGTACGAAGCAGTAGAGGTCATCCGCATCTCGACACGTCATCTCTCACCTTCTAAGCTCCTCACATAGTTGCATTTTCTTCCGTGCAGTTTAGTTTTTGACCTTGCCTTGCTTCACTAATATAGAGAGCAAACGCAAAATTTTTAGCGTTGCGCTCCCTTCAACTGATTTTTCTAAAAAAATCGTTTTAGATACTCTGCACGACCGACGCTGCACGCTTGCGCCTTTCTTATGCCCTTGAATCTTGAATATTATGCTTGAATGAGTTTTTGTGAAGACCTGCAAGCGATGTTCTCTACGCTCTGATGCGCTTACGACACTTCACCTGTTGCTAAGCTCAAACTTTTTTGCATTTGCGTCTGTCTGAAGGTTTGCAGTTGTACAAGCTGTGTCGCTGCAAGTTTGACGCGCCCAGCCAGCAAGTCAATAAAGTCAGGCGAATCGTTCAGGCATGGGATATACTGCAAGGGATAGCCAGCTTGTTGGACTTCCATTACGGCTTCAAGGTCGGCTTCGCTGTTATCAGCTAAGAAACCGAATGGAAAGATTACCACTTCTTCAATGCCTTCGGCTTTGAATTCTTCCAAAGCGCGTCCGAGTGTTTCAGTCATCCAAGTGCCGCCAAACTTGTGGTTCATAGCGCCCAGTTTGATGCTTGCAAAGCTATTGCGCTGATCGCGCTCAATGGCGGCTTTAAGTCTTTCGTAGAACGCTATCGTTTCTTTGTAGCCCGTGTTGGCTTTCGGCTCCTCACCGTTTGTGTCTTTAATCAGTGTACCATGTGCAACGAGTGCTAAACCCTTCTTTCGTTCTGGACGCGCCTCGAGCCTTTCAAAGATATGATTGACGCAGAGGGCAATGAAGTCGCTGTTGTTCCATAGATGTTTGATGACACGCACTTTCTCAAAGACTTCGTCGCCGAGATGTTCCAGCATAAGGTAACATGCCACGCCACAAGCAAAGTCGGATTCAATCGGGATCATTGGTACCACAATCACACCATCAGATATGTGTTCTACTTCATTGAGCACGTTTTCATAATACGGTTTTATGAAGTAATACGCATCTTTCACGATGAACTGTACCTCACAATCTGCAAGCTGCTTTACTGTTTTAAGTCTCTTTGCTAGCGCTGTTGTTTGCTTGCGGTTGATTTGTGCCAGCTTAGGCTGGTAGCGCATCCTCTTCCATTCTTTTCTTCGGCGCAGGGTACGCATGAGCGCAATGAAGGCTTTGAGTGGCAGTGGCAAATTCGCAATGCGAGAGGTGATCAGTTGCAGGATTCGCCATGCGTTAGGGTAGAGATGCGTAAAAGAAAGCTGCTCGACTTCTCCATAGGTTACGAGCAACACGGCAATTTTCTTTTTCATAGATTTTTTACTTCAGTTGATGGGCACAAGGGCAGTTGTATGAACACCTTCTTGCGCGTTGGATTTACTATCTCTTCAAACAGCAGTTGTATGTACTTCATTTCCTTGCAGTGCATTTTATCTCAATTTTTCATAACTGCCTTGAATTTGAGCGCTTAGGCTCTGACTCGACTTTGAGTTTCATTTTGTTTCTGCGTATCTTGAAAAATAAGCTAACCTTAAACCGCAACATTAAAAGGAGTACGATATGAACGGGTTCGTGCCTTCAGAGCAAGTCTCCATCTTGCCCAATCCTACACCTGCTAAACCGACGCGCCGCAAGCGATGGCTACTTATCCAACCCAAAAGCCGTACCAACTTGATGGTTGACTCTGGGAAAGTGAGCATTCCACTCAATTTGATGATGGTAGGCACCCTGGCGCAAAAACACTTTGATGTGGAGTTTATTGATGAGCGCATTGGCGACAAAGTACCGCAGGATTTTTCACCTTACGATGTCGTAGCTATTACGGCACGTACGCTCAATGTCTCCAAAGCGTATGAAATTGCAGATCGAGCGCTGGCGCAAGGCAAACGCGTCATCTTAGGCGGCACGCACCCTACAATGCTTTTTGAAGAAGCAAAGGAACATGCCACCAGTGTGGTTTTTGGCGAAGTTGAATCTGTTTGGGATGCTTTGCGTGAAGATGTTGAGCGTGACACAATGAAACCGCAGTATCGCGCTGGCACATTCAAATCCATGCAAGAAATGGATCGCCCCGATTTTAACATCGTTTTACGCTCACCGAACTCCAAAAATTATAGTTTCCGCATCCCGCTGCTTGCCACAAAAGGCTGCCCTGTCGGCTGCAACTTCTGCACTACACCAACGATTTACGGCAAATCTTTCCGCACACGTGATACCGACCGCGTCGTGAACGAAATCAAATTTCATCAAGACCGCTTGGGCAAGAAGGATATTCATATTTCCTTCATGGATGACAACATTAGTTTCAAGCCCGCATTTATGGAAGAACTGCTCAATGCCATGATTGGCTTAGGAGCAAAGTGGAATGCCAATATCTCAATGAACTTCTTAGAAAATCCCAAGGTAGCTGAACTTGCTAAAGAAGCAGGTTGCGAACTCTTAAACATTGGCTTCGAGTCCGTTACTCCTGAAACCATTAAGTATGTGCATAAAGGCTCGAACCGTATATCGCGCTATGATGAAGTGGTCGCAAACGTGCATCGCCAAGGTATTGGCATTCAGGGCTATTTTATCTTTGGGTTTGACACGGATACACCTGCCAGTTTTCAAGGCACATATGATTTCATTATGCGCAACCGCATTGAGTTCCCAGTCTTTACCATTGCTACACCATTTCCAGGTACGCCTTGGTTTGAAGAGATGAAACCGCGCATTGAGCATTTCAACTGGGATAAGTACGACACCTATCACTACATCTACAAGCCAGCGAAAATGGAGCGTGAGGAGTTTTTGCATAACTTCATTAAGATTCAACGCGAGATTTATTCTTGGAAAAATATCTGGTATCGTATGAAAGGCAAGCCATTCAATTGGGTGTGGATGGTCAATGTCGCAATGCATTACTTTACACGCCAACTCAAGCCGCAAATGTTTCTCTAAACATTTTCAGGTGCTTTTCGTGGGCTTCTTGGCTTACTACTCTGAACTTCAGGTGAAGTTATGCAGTTAGCTTTGCTCGTTACAGGTATTTTGCTAACGCTGGGCGCACTCGTTGCTCTGGTGCGTACCTCTAAAGCCAAAGGACAAGAGGGGATTCAAGCTGGATCTGTCTTTTTAGCTGTCGCTGTGATGTTTGGACTTGGGGTAATCTTCCTTGCGCTGGTGATTTGAGCAGGCAAGCTATATCGCTTTCGCTGGGGCAGTAGGCTTAGACTTTTTCGCTTTGTGCCGTCGCTTGCGGCTCAGTGCTGGTTTTGGTCGCTACTAGTGTAGGATCAGGCAGTGAGAATTGTGGGAAAATTTTGCAGCACTCTCGCCGTATAATTTCTTGTTGCTCTGTAATCACTTCCGATGGAATGCCAAATTGACGCAGCAGCAGAGAGAAGATTTGAATCGAGGTTTCAAATTTTTCTGTAACAACTTCGCTTGCGCCTGCAGCGTAGAGACGCGACACCTCGCTCAAGCTGCGGGCGCGCACAATAATAAAGGCTTTTGGATTTAACTCTCTTGTTATTTTAATGCACTTCTCCACGGCTTCCGCCTCTGAAATTCCTATCGCCACTGATTGCGCCACATGCACGCCGACTTGCATCAAGGCTTGCTTTGAGGTTGCATCACCGTAGAAGACATACTTTTCGCCAGCTCGACGCGCAGCTTCAACGATAGCTTTGTTATTGTCTAAAATGGTATGTCGCACATTCGTTGCTGCAAGTACGCTGGCTACATTGCGTCCATTTTCACCATAGCCAATGACGACGACATGAGGATTGAACTGTTCGATTTCTGCTTGTGACTGCGCTTGTTGCAGTTTATCGGCTTCAGGATGTGAGCCATCCTCATGCAATGGAATGAACGCTAAGCCCGGTGTCAATCGCTCTGCGACACGTGGTGCCATCGCAATCAAGGCAGGTGTAACAACCATCGTCACCACAATCACCGCTAACAATCCTTGATAGACCTCGCTTGAGATAATGCCTTCAAACTTACCAATCTTAGCCAGCACAAACGAGAACTCACCTACTTGTGCCAGCACCATACCCGCCATCAGACTCACACGCAAAGAATAGCCAAGTGCTATACCAACCACCGTCGCTAAAGCAGCATTTACGACCAATACCGCAACAGCCAGCAAAAGGTAAAGCGGCAGTTCCTCAAGCTCGACATTAAGCAACAATCCGACCGAGACAAAAAAGATACTTGTCAGTGCGTCACGAATCGGTTCAATAGCTTGAGCAATAGCATGACTTTCGTCTGTACTTGAAATAATCACGCCGGCAATAAACGCCCCAAGTGCCATAGAAAGCCCCGCTAGCGACGTCAAATAAGCTGACCCAAAACATAGCAACAGTGCGCCTAAGACCAACACTTCTCTAGCATTGATTGAGGCTAACATCCTTGTCAGGTATGGCATAATCAAACGAAAACCACCCACAATACCAATTGCAAAAATTACCAGTAAACCTAAGTCTTGCAGAATTTTATCAAGTGACTGTTGACCATTTGGCGAGAGAAAACTGACGCCGATCATCATGGGCACAATTGCAATGTCTTGAAAAATGAGAATGCCCAATGCGATTTTGCCGTGCGGTAAGAAAAGTTCATTGCGGTCAGAGAGAATTTTTAGGCAAATTGCGGTGCTACTGAGCGCAAGCGCCATCCCAATAAACACTGCAGATTGCCAAGTCATCTCGACGCCGATTGTCGGCAGAAGATAGTAGGCTAAGCCACCGACAATTGCACCGGTTAGCAAGACCTGAAAGATGCCACCGACCATCACAATCCGCGAGAGACGGCGCAATTCTTCTACGGAAAACTCCAACCCAATCGTAAAGAGCAAGAGCACCACGCCTAATTCAGCAAGCGTACTGATAAGCGACATATTCTCAATCAGTCTTACACCCGACTGCCCCAGCACAATGCCTGTTACAATAAGCCCAATGACAGATGGAATCTTGATGCGCTGGAAGATGAGCACAATCACCAGCGCCGCCGTGCTGATAATAACCAGTTCTTTAAGGAAATCGAACTCGTGCATCACATTTGCCCTGAATTACTCTTGAAAGTATGCTTTGCTCCTTTGACTTCTTACCTCGAACCGTTGTCTTTGAGTAAATCGTTTTGCAGTAAGAAACAATTAAGGACTGAAATTAGAAATTTGATATCGAATTTTAGCGTTTGTCTTTTCAAATTGAAACCTCTGTCCTTAGATGCATTTTGACGACTTTTCCTTTTCTGCTCTTTCTTTCTGGGACGCCTTTGCCGCTGTGAATTTTGCGGCATGGATTGGCTTCTGGATTCGTGCCGTGTTGATGCGCCAGCAGATGCCCAGCCTTGCTGATGCGCCCCTACCCTTGTCGCCCCATTTACCTCGTGTAAGCGTTATTGTCCCCGCGCGAAATGAAGATGCAAAACTTCACGATGCCCTTTCCACGCTGCTTGCACAGACGTACCCAAACTTGGAAATCATTGCTATCAACGACCGCTCTACTGACCGCACCGGTGAAATTCTTGATGCGCTTGCGCAAAAGTATCCACAGCTCCGTGTCATCCATGTTGAGAAATTGCCAGATGGTTGGCTCGGGAAGAATTATGCCAATCAACTTGGCTTTGAGCACGCAACAGGTGAGTATTTACTTTTCACCGATGCTGATATTTTCTTCCATCCTGAGACACTTGCGCGCACGGTTGGATACGCCATGCAGACAGGCGTAAAACATCTTGTCGCTTATCCAAAGATGCTGACCAGCAGCGCCATGGAAGAAGCCTTTATTGCGCTCTTTGGGTTTCTTTTCACATGGAAATTTAGTCCAAGCGGTGCACGCGATGCTAAGAATCGCAAAGCCTACATTGGTGTCGGTGCCTTTAACTTTATTGAGCGTCAGCTTTATGAAAAAATTGGTACACATGAGCGCTTGCGCGCCAATGTCGATGACGATGTCAAGTTAGGCTATTGGGTCAAACAATTTGGTGAGGCAACACATGTTGTTAGAGGGAGCGATTGGCTTTCTGTGCGCTGGCGCGAAGGGCTTTGGGACAGCGTGCGAGGCATTGAACGCAGCGCATTTCCGGGCATTAACTTCTCATGGCTTTGGGTCGGCATTGGTATTGTCGGCACACTTTTCGGACTTATTGCGCCTTACTGGCTCTTCTTTTTGGAGAGCTCATTTACGAAGTGCTGTGCACTTGGCGGGATCGCCATGATTTTTCTGATTTATTTTACACTGCGCCCAAATGTCCTCGGCACTTTACGCGTTACCATCCTGCATCCTCTTGCATCGCTCTTGTTTCTTTATGCACTCATCAGTTCAGCTGTCAAAATCACGCTACGTGGCGGGGTTGAGTGGCGCGGCACATTTTATCCTATCGCCTTGCTTAAAGCTAAGTCGCGCTTTAGCGCCAGTGCATAGCAAGGTGGAGTGATCGTCAAGAAATGGAACGTAGGTACTTGAGCCCTTCAGGCGTAATCCCAGAGATGGTTACAGTAACTTCACGTTCGTCGCGCTTGATTTCTCCCACAAGAAAACCTGCTCTCACTAAACTCACTGCCACGTCCTTAATTTTTTTCTTGTTTGTTTCAATTATAGGTCTGAACCCTTTGAGATTATTGAAATTATCCGTAAGAAAAAATTCCCCTTTGCGACCATCCGCATAGTATTGCAAGAAAACTTTTTCAATGTATTCCTTAGAGACCGTGTGGTGGCTCATAATACTCAGATGGTTTGCAGTTTCAGTTTTTCGCGTGAGAATTGTTACAAGTTATATTTTATTTACATCTTTTCATCTTACGAAAATTTATGAATCTTTGAATTTTCTCGAAAGTTTCCACGTAGCCAGCTGTGCAAGAGTCAATGCCCGAGAACATCCTAAATAAAATTTTAGACACGAAAACGATAGAAGTTGCACAACTCAAAGCGCGCAATATCAAGCAGCAGTATAACGATCTTGCCGCACAACTGCCGCCCACTCGCCGTTTTTTCTCGGTGCTCCGCCGCCCATCCGAGGCACCCTTGCGACTTATTGCTGAACTAAAAAAAGCCTCTCCTTCACGCGGTGTTATGGTCGAAGATTTTGACCCGTTTCATCTGGCAGAGACATACCGCGCTCTTGGTGCAAGTGCATTCTCGGTTCTAACAGATGAGCAGTTCTTTCAAGGCAAAGCCGACTACCTGAGCAATGTGAGAATGACATTTCCTCTGCCTGTGCTGCGCAAGGACTTCATTATCGATGAATCCCAAGTCTATGAATCGCGCCTGATAGGTGCAGACGCAATTTTGCTCATCGTGGCGGCTCTCTCTCGCCTGCGCTTGCAAGAATTGATGTTTCTTGCGCACTCGCTGATGCTTGAGACACTGGTTGAAGTGCATAACGAAGATGAACTGCAAATTGCACTTGAGAGTGGCGCAAAACTCATTGGCATCAATAATCGCAACCTTGTGGATTTTTCGGTCGACCTGCAAACCTCTCTTCGTCTCAAAGCGCTCATTCCCGCAGGCATCGTTACCGTCTCAGAGAGCGGCATAAAATCACAAGATGACCTGCACCTTATTGATGAAGCGGGCTTCGATGCAGTGCTCATCGGCGAGGGGTTGCTTGAAAAAGAGAAACTCAACTACAAGTGGCAGTAACATTTGCTGCATGCCTCTGACTGCATTTCTCCGCTTTTTTGCAGTGCACACCAAAATTTGCATAAAAGAAAAAGGCAGTCCTTTTAGACTGCCTTCTTTGTTTTGCTCACGACGCGTTACTTGCTTGCAGCTTGCGACACTACAGGCTTAAACGAGACAGCTGTGATTCGTCCTGTTTCATTGTATGTGATGGTGACTTTTGCCTGACCATTTTCAAAGTCGCACATCAAGACCACCGTTGTTGTACTGCGCGTCTCACGCACATCAACTTTTGATGTACGTTTGTAGTCGCCCAGCGCAGCGCGCAGCCCTATGCCAAAATCGGCGAGATTATCCACAGCTTTGAGGCTTGATGAGTTAGAAATCATTGCGGCAGCGTCCTCATACTTTCCAGAGAACACGTTGGCAATGAACATCTTGGAGCGCTCTTCGATATCATCAGCTGCAACAGCAGCAGCAGAAAAAGATAGCACAAGAACAAGCATAGAAAAGACAGTGCGAAGCGATTTCATAACGAGTTATGTTTGGTTTGGTTGAGTTACACTTCTTTCAAAGACAGGTGGCTTTACGCAAGCTAGAAAGAAAGAGTTACAGAAAGCTGTGTAAAGAATTCGTTAAGAAATCGTACAACACTTGAGTTCTCATGTCCATGTTTAGCACAACGCGCTTCTTTCTTGAAGCAGAGCACACTATACTGATGTTGAGGTACTCAGCTCTGAAGGCACCTCGTGATAAAGATTGTGCTTATACATCGTGCTATTGCGACAGATGCGCGTCAGATTTTTTACCGCAATTTCTAAGAGTGCAAAGGGAAAGGCAAGCAATACTTCATCGTCTTTGATATTCATACCAGTATTACCGCCTAAGTCGCCCAGCGTGAAAGTCGGTTTGCCTGTATGCATCACGTAGCTTGAGACCATCTCGCAGGTTGATGTACCGCCAATGCCGTGTACAATTTCACCGCTATCAAAACCGTAGGCGCGCAAGATATGCTGTCCTTGATACGGTTTGCAGATGATGAACACAAGGTCAGGACGAAGCGCCTCTAAATCCATTTTTTCAAGTGGCGAGATAATTTGCGCGACAAACTCTCCCTCTTTGAACGGCAAAGTCGATTCCATTGCGCGCTTTAAGCCTTCCAGTGTACCATAAACAAGGTTTTCACCAATCATAAATTTAGCGGCTTGCTCAATAGGCATTGTTGTACCGAAGCCAGCAGCAATCGTGCCACCGCCGCAAATATGGTCAGATTTGACCGTGTAGAATGGGTCTGCACCAGCAAATGCATCGCCCCACATTGCGCAGAGCATAGACTTTGCCACGCCTTGTGCACGCTCACCAAATTTTCTTATGCCTTTTGGAATTTCTTCCATAGACTTGATGAACTTGATGCCGATGGGCTTACGCTCCAAGTTCTCAATCGAGACGAGCATGTCAGAGAGTTCCTTAGGCGATTTCATTGTAACTCCTTTTTTGAAAATGTTGTGAAGTTGTTGAGAAAGAAATATAAGTATTCCGTTTGGGTGTCCTGAATTTCACTTCTTCCGTACCACTTTCACGGCTTTTCTATCAGAAGCGTATTGTGGTGCAGGAATTTTGTGTAACCACATTGCCCAAGTTGAAAATGATTCTTGCTTGACAAGCAACTCTTTGTTCTGGATTTTAATCTCCTCAAAATTTGGGAATGGGATTTTCTCTTTTGTTACCACAGCAATAAACTGCTGCAGCGCAACATCTTCTCCTCTCTCATTTTCAGCGATTAAGTCATATACATTCGTTGGTGGGAACTTGACTGGCACGTTCTTCGTGATAGCGTTTTCTTTCGAGATAGCATTCGGGAAAATGACAGAGAGCGAATCGTTATGAATGTGAAAAATAGTCAGGTAGCCATTGTGCGTAGAGAGCACGTTGAGATAAATGGGCTGCTCTTCAATGTAAGTGTCTCTATCTGTCTCTAACTTGACTTCAAACTCTCTATCGGGTTCACCTTGTTGCACATCAATGAGCGCTTCCAATTCAGCCGTGAGTTGATAGAGGCTTTTTGCACCAGCAATCGGCTTAGGGTCAGAGATAATTTTGTTGCGCTCTTCTAAGATAATGCCGCGCATTTTTGAAGAGGAGAGTTGGCTAAAGAAATCAATCACTTTACCTGCATTTTCTGCTTGGATAAGCACAGCGCTGTTTTCAATAACAACCCCAACTTTTCCTAATGCATCAACGCGTGCTTTGGCAACGGCTTCTGCACGCATCTTGCTAATATCTGTGCCTTCTGCAACCCCAATACCTTTGAGCCAACGTGCAGAGCTTACTTAGTCGCTTGTGCCTGCACAGCATGTGCAAGACTTAAGGCTGCACACAGCATGGCGATAACACCCAAAAGATGTTTTCTATTCACGCAATTAGTCGGTCTTAGAGAGTTTGAGTTAGGCAAGTATTCTTACTTGTTGTGTGTTAGTACTTTAACAAGAAAGCGACTGAACCTTCGCTCAGTCGCTTCTGTAGGTCCTTTTTCAACGGTGTCAAAAAACGCTTGATGAGTAGCGTAAAGTCTTTATCGTGGGAACTGACTTGCATTCACCAAGCGCTACAACTGATTTATGTGTAAGTTACTCTTTTTGCTCAAAACGCTGCACAGCGCTCGCTTGATTATACTTTTGCCAGTCGCAGTGCAACCTCCTTATTCTTTGTGCATTTTGCGTAAAAATCGTCCAAACCGTCTATTAGGATTCCTCACTTTGTTTTCTTTTCAGGGCTCTGGTGAGATAAATCAGGAAGCGAAATTCTACGGTCTCTTCACGCGTGAGACTGTGCCACTGCTCTCTTGCCCAACCGCGCGTGCGTCCGAGAGCTTCGCGCAGCAAGCCTTCTTCTAACTGCCATGTTTCGTTGAAGGTGCGCGCTTCCATCTGCGCGAGCACTTGAGCTGGGCTTGTTGAGATTGTCCAACGCGCTGCAATGATTTCAGGCTCATTTTTTCCACCGCGCTTCTCGAGCGCTTGAAACAGCGCCGGTCCAGCAGCTGCGGTCGGCTTTAAGTTTGGATCAAGGGCTGCGACATTTTCGCGCAGTTTATTTCGCAGACGTGCAAAGCAAGATTCAGGTGCAACCCAATCGCGCCCTTGAATGAAAACTCCGCCAAATTTCATCACGCGAATGGCTTCATCAATGGCTTTTTCCCATTCGGGCACAAGATGCAGAAGATTGCTTGTAAAGACAGCATCGAAGGTTTGGTCAGCAAAAGGCAACTTGGTTGCATCGCCCACAACAGTCTTGATGTTAAGTGAAAACTCTTTGATTTGTCGTTCAAGTTCCTCGAGCATTTTAGGCTCGCAATCGAGTGCAGTTACGCTGCAGCCTGCTACTGCAATTGGAATCGTGATGCGCCCAGCACCTGCCCCAATGTCAAGAATTGAGGAATGTTTGCCTACGACGTGAGCAATCACTTTTCCGATTTGCAGTGCAGCTTTCTCCGGAATCGCATTGATTTTGTTGTAGCTTGTGGCAATGTCTCTAAACGACATTGCAGTATAGTTTGCAGCAGGAGAAGTTGTCATCATTGTCGTGTCTCCTCCGTTTCAATGTTTTCGGATTGTACAAAGAGTTTAAGCCTTTCGTATTCTCTTGTGCTGAGAGCTTTGTCACAATTCTTGCACTAGCGCACAGTTGAACGTGCAGGCACTGTTGTGCAAAGTTACGCGGATGTTATCGATTTACTTCTCGCTGCAGTTTGCCGTTTTTATCATAGAAAAGATGTCGCACCAGCCTGCCTTTCTCAAAAAATTTTTCTTCTTTGAGCATCTCGCGGTTGCGCTCATCTGCTGCTAAGAGCGTTTCCTTCACACGGTTGCCGAACGCATCGTAATCTGTGCGAATAATCGATGTTGATTTACCTTTTTCATCCATCACATAGCGCAACACTGGACTGCCGTATTGATTGTAGCGCTCGTCTATCATAGGTCGACTGAGCGCATCGTAGCGCACTTCACGCACACGGTTACCAGCTGCATCATAGAATAGCTCAGTTATCGCCACACCAAAAGAATCTTCGCTCAACACGCCTTTGGCATTGAAAAAACGCTGCTCAATGAGACGCCCTTGCGCATCGTATTTGTAGCGGCGAATGTGTTTGAGTTGCTCATACTCATCGTAGTCTGCAGTTTCAATCACGCGTCGATTAGCATCGTATTTGAAGGTTTGTTTTTCAATCAGTTTGCCATCGCTGCCATACACGGCATGCTGTGTGCGGTTGCCGTCTTCGTAGACAAATTCATTGCGCCGCAACATTTTCATAGAGGCATCATAATACGTTTCAGATTTGAGATAGTCGTTGTCGTAAGTGAAGCGCTGCATGGCATAGTCGGCAGCATTGTTTTGCAGTGCATTTTTTGCGTCTCGATATGCGCGTTCAATCAGTCGTCCCTTTTCATCATATTTCAAGGTCATCTTTGAGCTGAGTGCGCCGCTCGCATCAAAAATCTGCTCTTCTATGAGCCTTGAATTTTTGTAGATGTACTTCGTCAGTGATGTGCGTCGCTGCTCGGTATCGAGCGTAATTTTTTCGATCAGTTGATGCTGTGCGTTGTATCGAAACTGCAGTTCAGGTGCCCCTAATGGATTGAAAGACGCTGAGACTTTGCCCCGCTCAAGATACGCCACGCCCAGCAAATCAATACCTGAACGGCTGTAAGTGAAGCGGTAACATTCATCTAAGTTTGACACGTCTTTTTCAGAGACAGGAAAGCGACCGACGAAAAGTTTTTGCTCGTCTCGCATCGCGCTGCGATAGTAGCGTACACTCTGTGCAAGTGCAAGATGCCCTAGCATCTCCAGCATCATTATGCTTATCAACACAAGTGCTTTCATCATCCTCTTGGGTGAAACGTTTTGTGCACTTCTTTCAAAAAGGCGCGATCAATATGCGTATAGATTTGTGTGGCTTTGATGCTGCTGTGTCCTAACATTTCTTGAACGGCTCTAAGGTCAGCCCCGCCCTCGAGCAAATGTGTTGCGAAACTGTGCCGCAAGGTATGCGGCGAAATTGGTTTTGTAATCCCTGCTGCAAGCGCATACTGACGCACAATGTTGTAGAGCGACATTCTCGTGAGTGCTTTGCCACGATGATTCAGAAACAGTGCATCTTCGGAAAATTTATTCATCAACTTTACACGACACTCTGCACGATATTTCTCAACCCATGCTATTGCCGAACGCCCCACTGGCACCAAACGCTCTTTTGAGCCTTTACCAAAAACGCGAATAAATCCCATTTCAAAAAAAAGATTTTGCTGTCTGAGCGCTACGGCTTCACTGACACGCAAGCCACAAGCATACATCAACTCCAGAATTGCCTTATCGCGCAAAGGATATTTTGACAGTGGTGTCTGCACCTGCTGCAGTGGCGCATCCAGCAAGCGAAATACTTCTTCTTGTGAGAGCACGTTTGGCAAATAGCGCGCTAACTTTGGCAAAGAAAGGCTGTCGGCAAGATTTTTCTCTAGCTCTTTTTCTGCCACTAAAAAACTGTGCAGGCTACGAATTGCAGAGATATTGCGCGAAATTGATGCTGACTCTAAGCCGAGCTCACCCAGCAGTTTGATAAAATCTTGCAGATCAGATAGTGAGACCGTGCGCAAGGATGCATGGCGCTCAGCCATAAAAGCAAGGTAGCGCTCAAGGTCGTTGCGGTATGCAGCTTTGGTGTTTTCCGCAAGATTTCTCTCAAGTACAAGATAGTTGAGAAAATCACGCAAATACTGGGAAAATGGTGGCGCAAGTTGAACACTCGACATTTGAATTAAGTCAATACGAACTCAAATTTACATCTAAACTTGCACTTGTTACACAAATGAAAAAATCGGTTTTTCGGCTTCTGAAAAAAGCTAATTTTCAAGTGTAAGAAAAGCTGCAGCACAGCAGCAAAAGAAATTCTTGGAGGAGAAAACTATGCTGAAGTTATTTTCAGAAACAGGCAGACAAGGTAAAGTCGCTAAAAGCGACAAAGATGAAGGCGTGGTAACGGTAACGGTAGATGGTCGCTCTGGGAAAGTGCTCTATGGGACATCGCTGTTGTTTGGCGCCTGGTCAGCTGGCACCATGCTGGTTTCAGCTTGCTATGGTCATGCACTCTGTGCAGGTTGCCTTGTTGCTATTGACACTGGCGCTGAACATCTTTCACCGATGAGTAAAACTGAGCGCGAGGCAATCAAAGCGCATGGCTTTGCAGAGTGTGATGAACACGGTCACCCGCTGCGACTTGCCTGCCAAGTGAAAGTATTCGGCGATGTCAAGGCGCATTCATATCCGCCTAAGACGCCTCTGAAAAATTAGCGTGATGCATTAGACGATGTTGAGAGCGGCAAGAGATAGTGGAAAATCTTTTCTGTAGCACCTAAGCGTGAGCTTACATGAGTGCGGCAAATTTCGCCTGCAGTGTGTGCAGCAGTCTCATCCGTAAAAAAGTTTGGAGTGCTTTGAAGAGTTCAGATTCAGTTTTGATGATTTTTCCACCACCAGCTTCTGCTAACTCTTGCGCCTCGCGCGATTTGCGAATTCGGCTGCCATAGACAAGCGGTATTGCATAGACCGCCGCCTCTAACACATTATGCACATTGACGCCAAAGCCGCCACCGATGTAAGCCACATCCGCTAGAGAATATAGTTCTGCTAAGTATCCAATTTGATCAATTACCAAAACTTTTTCACCTGAAAAATTTTCTGAAAGAGAGGAAATGCGCTCGCTTTCTAAGCCTACACTTGCAAGCTGAGTCAGCACACGCTGAATTTTTTCAGTGCTAACTTCATGCGGCACAAGAATTAAAGACAACTTCGGCAGGGTTTGATGCAACCGCTTAAAAGCAGGCAATAAAATCGCTAAATCGCTCTCCCATACACTGCCTGCCACGAGTACTTTTCTGTCTTCAAAATGCGAAGCCAGATGCGCCACCTTTGCTCTGGATTGACTGCGACGCAACACCTGATCGTAGCGCGTATCGCCAGCGACTTCTACGTTCTTTAAGCCAAAGCCTTGCTCGAAATTTTTTTTATCGGCTTCTGTTACCGTGAAAATTTTATCGAAGAGTAGGAAGATTTGCTTGTAAAAACTTTTGGCGATGGGTTTGAGATAGGCACTATCGTGGCGCAATGAGGCGTTTGCCAGCACAAGTTCGACACCATATTCGCGAGCTGTGAAAAGGTGATTGAACCAAAAGTCATAGCGCATGACAAGCAAAAGTGATGGACGAATCAGTTCCAGAAAGCGCGCGGCGTTGCGCTCTGTATCTTCGGGCAAGTAGCACACCAGGTCGGCGCCTGCATCATTTTTGCGCGCTTCATAACCCGACACTGAAAGAAAGGATACGAAGAGTCTTGCACCTAATTCATTGCGCAGCTTTTGAATAATCGGTCGTGCTTGCTCAAATTCACCTACGGAGGCAGCATGAATCCAGACACGCAAGGCACCGTCGTTTGGGATACGCTGCATGGCTTGCTCAATGCTCTCAAAAAGTTGCGCTCGACCTTGCAGCGTAGCCTTAATTTTTGGAGAAAAGCGTGAAGCAAGACGCACACCAAGCTGTAGCAGCGGCAAGAGCAGCGAATAAAGTACGCGCCAAAATTGAAGCATATTGAACATCCGCGTTAATATATGCCTGCTAGGACGGTTATTTTGCACTTGCGGTCATGCCTGCAGGTATCGACCAGCATACGCGAACAGCTATCAGCACATCACGAAAGGTCTGTTGCGCCAGCAAGCAGGACACGCTCATTACTTCTTCACCAATTCGCTTGCGCGTTCTGCGGCTCTGACAACTGCCTTAATCAAAGTTACACGCAAGCCGCCATCTTCAAGTTCTAAGAGTCCATCTATGGTGCACCCTGCAGGTGTGGTTACGCTATCTTTGAGCAAGGCAGGATGCTGTTTGGTTTCAAGTGCGAGCTTGGCAGCACCGAGCATGGTTTGTGAGACGAGCAGCGTTGAGACTTCACGAGGAATGCCGAGTTTGACGCCCGCTTCAGCGAGTGCTTCAATGACGACATACATGTAAGCTGGACCGCTTGCTGAAAGTGCCGTTACACCATCGAACAACGCTTCATCGAGTTCGACTACTTCACCTACTGCGCGAAAAATTTCTGCGGCTAAATCAAGATGAGATTTTTGTGCAAACTTGCCTTTGCACAGTGCGGTCATCGCTGCGTTGATCACGGCTGGGGTATTGGGCATTGCGCGTATGACGGGAATGGGTTTGCCCAATCGCTCTTCGATGTAGCTTGTTGTTACAGATGCAGCGACGCTAATGAGCACTTGTGAGGGCTGCAGTACATCGCGAATTTCTTCGCAGACCGTTTGCACATTTTGCGGTTTAACAGCAAGCACAATGATCTCAGAGCGCTGTGCTACGTCGCGATTGCTCATTGTAGCTCAATGCCGAGTTTTGTTTTCACACGCGCAACTGAATCTTCATGCTTGACGCTGCAGAATAGCGCTGACGGAACAATAAGTCCGCAATTCAGCAAACCCAGTGCGATTGCTTCACCCAGTTTGCCTGCACCAATAATACCTAAGGTTTTTCCTGCAAACATTTGATTGAGTTATAGCTTGAAATCAGTTTTAGTCTCTGCTATGAAAAGGCGATTTTTTGTCTCAATAGCGTGTTAGCTTTACCAATCCTTTTCAGGTTTAGCAGAGCCAGCAGATTTTTTCATCTGATATTTTTTCAGCAGCTCTTTCTCGTGTTCTTTCAAGGCATTGAGAATACGCTCGGCTTCTTCTTTGGAGAAATTTTGCGGCATCGGTTCGTTTCGATTCTCTCTCGGTTCTGGATTTTGTTCTGACTCCTTTTGCTTTTCTTTTTCATCTTTCTTCTCGTTTTTTTCTGACTCTTGATCTTGCCGGTTTTGATTGCGCTGGTTGTCAGAGTTTTTCTGGTCTTGTGGTTTTTCGTCTTGTTGATTTTTGTCTCGTCTATTTTGTTCGCGCTGTCTCTGGCGTTCTTCTTCTTGGCGCAGCATGGAGCGCACGAACTCATAATTTTCTTTTGCTTCTCTATCGCGCGGATTTAGTTCAAGCGCTTGCTTATAGGCATTTAGCGCTTGCTGATAGAACTTCATTTGCTCTTCGACGGGCAGGTCTTTTGCGCGCCGAACGAGTGCATTGCCGATATTGTAGTGTGCATCGGCACGCAGCTCTGGCTTAAGTCTTTGTTTTGCGCCAGCGATTCAAATTGTTTAATAGCGTTCTCATACTCTTTTTTCTTGTAGTCGACACTGGCACTGTTAAAGAGAGCTTCTTTTTTCTCTTCAAGTTTTTCTTTTTCCGTAAGTACTTTGTCGTAGTAACGCTTAGCTTCGTCGTATTCGCCACGATTAAAGGCGCGATTGCCGCGCTCAATATCCAAAAACTGCCCCAATGCTGCACTATGAGACAACATCACAACGGCTGTGAGCACAATAAATTTTTGACCTTGCACAGCTTAGACCTCCTTTTGCCTTACCTTGCGCCAATCTCCTATGAGTGATTCTAACACCAGCAGTGAGAAGGCAATGAGTAAAAAAATTTGAAATCTATCGTCGTAGTCTACAAACTCTTTTGAGGCAAACTCTTCTTTTTGGAGTGCATTGAGCTCAGAAATTAAAGGCTCTAAGCCTGTGGTTTGTGCATCAATGCGATAAAAATTACCGCCTGTTTTTTCTGCTAGGCGTTGGAGGTGATCGGGGACGAAGCTCGTGGTTACCACACCGTCTTTGCTGCGTTTGAAGTCAATGCGCTCGCCTTGTGCATTAAAAACAGGAATCGGTGTTGGATTATCAGAGCCAATGCCAATTGAGTAGATACGAATACGCTCGGTTTGCGCGCGTTCAATAGCATCTTCAAGATTGCCTTCATGATCTTCACCATCACTGAACATGAGCACGACCTTACTGCGCGATTGATTGCGTTCGCTGGCTGCAGCGCCTGTTTCAATGCCATGAAATGCACGAGCAGCTTCTAGAATTGCATCACGAAAGTTTGTGCCTTGCAGATCAATAGCGTTTGTGGAGACAACATCTAAAAAAAGTTTGAGTGTGCTTTTGTCCGTCGTCATTGGGCATTGCAAAAACGCTTCACCTGCGAAAATGACAAGACCAATACGATCTTGACCGAGTTTATCCAGCAAACGGCTAATTTCATATTTTGCTTTTTGCAAGCGATTGGGCTTGATGTCTTCAGCTAGCATACTGTACGACACATCGAGCGCAATTACAATATCAATCCCTTTCTTTTTGACCTCTTTGAGGCGTGTGCCCATTTGCGGCGCTGCAAACGCCACCAACAATGCGGCTACAGCAACCCAAGTAAAAATGGCGCGCCAAACCAGTTTTGCTGTACTGCGTGAGGCAGCAAGCCGGTTAAGCATTGCTAGATTGCCCAGCTTTTTCAAGGCATTTAGGCGTGCCCAAAGCCCAAAAGCAATTAGCAAGACCAAAGGCACGAGCGCCCAAAGCCAAATGAGATGTTCAGGATGAGCAAAGCGCATACTTGTAGTGAAAATGAAATTACAAATATACATTAGCGTGCGCGTTTCATTGCAACGGTGCTTGTGAGCACGGCTACATGTCTTACGACAGAAGATTTGTAGTGCGCGATTTTAGCCTATAGCATTGCACGGTTTTATATCAACACGTGATGCATGGGCGACCTTGTGCGCGCGTTTTTTTATTTTGCAATGGCGATGCAGCTTTGTGCGGCTCGGTGGATTCAATGTGCTTGACCGTTCGCTGTGCTAAGCTGCAGCAGTTCCTCTCCCAAAATGTTCAATCCTTTTTTGAGTTGGCTTGTGCGGATGACCAGCGGACAGAGAATGCGAATTACATTGCTGTAGATTCCGGCAGAAATGATGAACACGCCTCGTTGCACACATGCTTTGACCAGTTTTGCTGTCAGTGCTGCATCAGGCTGATTAGGATCTTGATTTTTGACCAATTCAATGGCAACCATAGCGCCTAAGCCTCTGACCTCACCAATTGCAGGGCACTGCTTTTGCAGTTTTTTGAAAAAGTTAAACATGATTTTGCCAATTCGCTCACCCTTCGCATTGATGTTAATTTTCTGCATGTACTCAATTGTTGCCAATGCGGCTACACAGGCTACAGGATTGCCCGCATAAGTGCCACCGAGTGTGCCCGGCACCGCTTTATCCATAATTTCGGCTTTGCCCATCACACATGCAATTGGGATTCCAGAGCCTAGCGATTTTGCCCACGTCGACAGATCTGGAACGATATCGTAATGCTCATAAGCCGCCCACTTGCCTGTACGTCCAAATCCTGATTGGACTTCATCGACAATCAAGACAATACCGTGCTCATCACAGATTTCTCGGAGTGCTTTCATATAGCGATAAGGCGTAACATAAAACCCGCCTTCGCCTTGCACTGGCTCAATGATTATTGCAGCTACTTCTTTTGCGGCAACGACAGAACTAAAATACTTTTTGAGTTTAGCGATTTCTTGGTCGACAAACTCATCCAACGACTGGTTTTTGGCGGCATTATGGTAGTAGTCTGGGAAAGGCAGGCGATAGACTTCTGGGGCAAAGGGACCGCAATGCTGTTTGTAAGAGACTTTTGAAGTGAGTGTCATGCCCATCAAGGTGCGACCGTGAAAGCCGCCTGTAAAGCAAATGACCGCGCTGCGTCCTGTAGCTTGTCGAGCTATCTTAATCGCATTTTCTACGGCTTCTGCACCCGAATTAATCAACATGACTTTGGTTTCTGAACCGTGCGGGAAAATTTCAATCAGTTTTTCAGCAAGCCTCACATAGGGCTCATGCGTGAGCAAGTTGAAGAAGGTATGCATCAGCTTTTGTGCTTGCCGTGAAATGGCTTTCACGACTGCCGGTGGGCAGTGCCCCGCATTGAGCACACCAATGCCGCCTGAAAAATCAATGTATTCTTTCCCATCATGCGAATAAAAAAAGTGCGCCTTTTGCAAATGCGGCATCAATTGCATCGCTCATTTGCATGGCTTTGGGCACCACTTTGTTTCTTCTCTGAAGCAGTTCTTGCGAGGAGATGGTCGATGAGGTCGCCCGAGTATAAGTCTTTGGCGCATGTTTTATGCCGTGCTTTGCCATAGTTTCTAATGTTTTGCAAATAGTTGAAAGCTAATTAGTTAGGTGGTTTCATACCAGCCGAGTTTGCCCGAGTCGAGGTTGATACTGACCTGTTTAGTTTCTAAGTAAGCGTCCAGACCATATTTGCCCAGCTCGCGCCCGATGCCTGATTTTTTGAACCCTCCCCAAGGCAGTTCGTTGAAGGTCGATGGTAGCAATTTACCCAAACAATCCCAGCTCGAATTTGTTTCATCACACGGTGAGCACGCGCAATGTTTTCCGTGAAAATTCCTGCCGCCAGTCCATACTCAGTTTGATTTGCCAGCGCCACCGCTTCTTCTTCGCTATCAAAAGGGGTAAAAGACATCACTGGACCGAACACTTCCTCACGAAAGAGGGTATGATTTGGCTGCACATCGGCAAAAATTGTCGGTTCAATAAATAGCCCCTTTTGGTATTGCGCTCCCTCTGGATGTTTGCCACCGCAAACGAGCTTATCGCCTTCTTCAATCGCTTTTTTGATGTAGTGCATCACCTTGTCATACTGTTCTTTGGACACCACTGGTCCCATTTTGACGTGCTTGTCTGTGCCGTGTCCAAGTTTGATGCTCTGCGCAATTTTTTTGACTTTTTCAATTACCTCGTTGTAAATCGGTCGCTCTACCAGAATTCGCGACCCAGCGGAGCAGACTTCACCTTGATTGGCAAAGCCTGCAAAGGCAATCCACTCGATGGCTTTGTTCAAATCGGCGTCAGCAAAAACAATGGCAGGATTCTTACCACCAAGTTCCAGCGTTACCTTCTTGATGCCTTTTGCGGCAGCAGCCATAATTTTCATGCCAGTGTCTGTGCCGCCTGTGAAAGCAATTTTGTCAATTTCGGGGTGATTGACCAAGGCGGCACCAGCGGTTTCTCCGACCCCTGTGATGACATTGAGCACGCCTGCTGGTATCCCCACTTCTTGGGCTAACTTTGCCAGTTCAAGTGCAGAAAGTGGTGTCAGTTCAGAGGGCTTTAAGACCACAGTGCACCCTGCCGCTAAAGCTGGCGCCACTTTCCATGTCGCCATCAGCAGCGGGTAGTTCCATGGAATAATTTGAGCGCAAACCCCAACAGGTTCTCGCAAAACCATGCTCTGCATATTTGCGGGCACAGCGACGGTTTCGCCCATAATTTTTGTAGCAAGACCAGCGTAGTACTCGAAGCAATTGGCAGAGTCTGCCAC
Organism: [Chlorobium] sp. 445; assembly: GCA_002763895.1. Taxonomy (NCBI): domain Bacteria; kingdom Pseudomonadati; phylum Chlorobiota; class Chlorobiia; order Chlorobiales; family Chloroherpetonaceae; species [Chlorobium] sp. 445. The sequence goes on along the minus strand of NSLH01000002.1, from coordinate 116,563 downwards.
ATCAATTTCTGATTCAACAAGTGGTTTGCCGCAGTTGCGCGTATCGAGTTCTGCAAAGAAACTGGCATGTTCACGTAGCTTATTAGCCAACATATTCAGCAGTTTAGCGCGATTGATGGCATTGTCGCTGCCCCCCAGTTGGTATGGTCAAAAGCCTGACGAGCAGCTTTGACGGCTTTGTCGACATCGGCTGCTGTTGCTTCTGGCACGGTAGCAATGACTTCACTTGTTGCAGGATCAATAATTTTGCGCGTTCCTGCATCGGCAGCATTGACCCACTCTCCGTTGATATACATTTGATAGTGTTTCATGTCGAGTAGTGAATGATATTCGCTTTTTCTTTTTTCCAGACGATATAACTTTCGTGCAAATCGCTGAGCTTTTCAATTTCATCAGGTTTAATCGTGACATCAACCCACTCATGTCCTAAAGTCTCACAGCGAATTCGCCACAGGCTTCCGAGAAAGGTTTTTTCTGCGATTTTCACCTTAATCCCTTCTGGCGTGCGCAAGTTGAAGAAGATGTACTCGGGACGAATAAATAACATGGCTTTGCCACGAACCTCTGTTTGAGCTGGGATCTCAAAGCCTTTGCCTTTGAAGACCCCATCATGTACTTCCCCAATTAAGGTGTTGTTCTCACCAATAAAATCAGCCACGAATTTGGTTTTGGGATGGTCATAGAGTGTTTGCGGGTCAGAGAGTTGCTCGATGACTCCTTTGTTCATTACAGCAATGCGGTCCGACATCGTGAGCGCCTCTTCTTGATCGTGTGTTACAAAGAGAAATGTCATGCCTAAGTCGCGGTGCAGCTGTTTGAGTTCGTTTTGCATCTGTTTGCGGAGCTTCAAGTCAAGGGCACCAAGTGGCTCATCGAGCAGTAACGCTTTGGGCTTGTTGACTATTGCGCGCGCTAGGGCAACACGCTGCTGCTGCCCGCCTGAAAGTTCTCGAGGCTTACGCTGGGCAAAATCAGCCATTTGGACGCGCTCCAGTATTTGCATCACCTGATTTTTTAGCTCTTGACCCTTGATACCTTTTTGCTCAAGCCCGTAAGCTACGTTTTCAAAGACATTGAGATGCGGAAACAGTGCGTAGTTTTGAAAGACTGTATTGACATTGCGCCGATAAGGCGGCAAGCGCGTGATATCTTCTCCATCTAGTAAAATGGTGCCAGCGCTGGGTAGTTCAAAGCCTGCAATCATGCGTAGCAGTGTCGTTTTGCCGCAGCCACTCGGACCTAAGAGCGTGATGAACTCTCCGTCAAGAATTTCTAAGTTTAAGTTAGGGATTACCACATGTTTCCCAAACGATTTGGTGATATTGACCAGTTTCAGGCTCATACTATCGTTGAGGCTTGTCGTTCTCCGAGTTTGACCGAAAGGATCAATGTCAGCAAAGAAATGCCAAATATCACAGTTGCAATTGCGTTTACTTCAGGCGTAATGCCGCGGCGCATCATGGTGTAAATCTCTATAGGCAAGGTATTTTCCCGAGCTATCAAGAAAAAGGTCACTGGAATCTCATCGATCGAGAGTGTAAAGGCTAACAGTGCTGCCCCAATCAAAGACGTTCTAATGTTAGGGAACACCACTTTCCAGAAGGCTTGCCAGCGGTTTGAGCCCAAATCAGCAGCGGCTTCTTCCAAAAACGGATCCAGCCGTTTTAGCCGTGCCAACACCTGCGTCAGCACGATACTGATTAAGAAGGTAGTATGGCCTATGACCACTGCAGTAAGCGAGAGTTTGACACCAATCAGCGGGAAAAATGATAGCATTGCCACGCCTGTCAAAATTCCAGGTAAGGTAATTGGCAGTAGTATCACTCTCTCAAACAGGCGTTTGAGGGGAAAATCATATTTGTGCATGGCTAGTGCGCCCATCGTGCCTATCACTAAGGCTGAGGCAGTCGCTGTTATCGCTATTATGATGCTGACTTGCAGGCTTTGCAACAGTGATTCATTTGAAAAGGCTTGTTCATACCATTTGAGTGAAAAGCCTCATATCGGGAATGCATTGACGCTGTCGATGTTAAACGAATAGATGACGACGGTTAAAAGTGGAAAGTAAATAAATCCTATCACAGCAAAAGCTGATGAGGCAATTGCAAGGCTTATTACATCAAATCGTAGTGTCATTTCATTGAGATTGAAGCGATGAGAATTTCTTTTCAGCCCACGATGATATTTCTAGGATCACGGCGACGACTATAATCATGACAATACCAATTGCAGAGCCTAATGGTTTATCGTTGGATGTACCAAACATATTTTGGAAAATGTTTGCAATGAACAGTGTCTCTGAGCCTCCCAGCAAAGCTGGCGCCAGAAAATCACCCAGCGAGAGCACAAATGCAAAGGTTGCCCCTGCAATAATGCCCGGCAGACTTAGCGGTAAGACCACTCTAAAAAACGTGGTTGTGCGGTATGCGCCTAAGTCCTTTGAGGCTTCGACCAGATACTTTGGAATTTGCTCAAAGGCAGTGTAGACAGGCATCAGAATAAAGGGTGTGTAGATGTGCACCATTCCGATTAAGACGGCCAAATCACTATACAACAAAGCGCTAATTGGCTCACTTACAATGCCAGTGAACATCAAAAATGAGTTCAGCAAGCCTTCCTTGCCTAAAATGACTTTCCAAGCATACGCGCGCACAATGTAACTGACCCAGAGCGGCAAGATAATCATTGTGTATAGCAAGGTCTTGTATTTTTCAACCTTGAACGCAATGTAATACGCCAGTGGGATGCTGAGCAGCAATCCCACAACCGTAACGCTTGCTGCTAAACCGAAAGTCTTAAGCAGTGTCAGGTAGTAAAGTTCTTTGGTAAAAAAGCGCTTGTAAGATTCTATGCTAAAGCCTGGTTGCAAAACCCCAAAGTCATTGGTCGTGTAAAAACTTTGCACCAATATCCTGACGTAGGGCAATATCAAAAACAGTGTTAGCCACACTGCCAGTGGCAGAAACAGTAAAAAAGTTTGGATTCAGTTGTCTTTGCATGACGCAAAATGAATGACAAAGGGCCGCAGGAAAAGTATGCTGCTGCCCCACGCCTTAAATTTATTGCATGCCGCCTTTGACTTCGTTCCAGACCTCGTTGTAGCGCTTGCGGTTTTTGACATACTGCCAGAAGTTGATGCGCTCAAAATAGTAGTCCGTGTTGTTCATCTGCGTTAGCTCAAGTTTCTCAGGCGAAAGGTATCTTGCGGCACTGGGGTTAGCTACTGAATAATTTGTTACTTCCGCCACCTTTGCCATGTTCTCAGCCTGAGTGATGTAGTCAATCCACAGATGCGCCAGTTCCACATTTGGCGATGTCTTCGTAATCATCAGACGATCAATCCAACCTGTTGCCCCTTCTTTGGGCACAATGCCTTTTACATTCATGCCTTCTTTCGAGAGCGTTGCAGGGGTCAGGGGCCAGCCGACTGCAGCTACGACTTCTTTAATTTTTCATCAGATTATCTAACTCACCCGCTGTTACCCAAAACTTGCGCACTTGCGGCTTGAGCTCCAAGAGTTTGGCTTTGACAGCTGCAAGTTGTTCCTCGCTCATGTTATAGAGTGCACTTTTATCTGGCTTGTCAAAACCAAGCCAGATCCCAGCCAGATAGAGACTGGAAATATCGTCCCACAGAGCAATTTTGCCTTTGTATTTGCGGTCAGAGAAAATCATCCAGGAGTCAGGATCCTTGACTTCATCTGCGTTATAGACAAGATAGTCTGGTCCCCAAGTAAACGGCACACCGTAGCTCTTGCCATCTTTCACCACATCCTACATTGCTCTCAATCTCGGAGCCAATGAGTCGTAGTGCGTAATTTTCTTCAGGTCAATCGTCTGCACCAAATCTTGCTCAATGAGCGCTTGCGCCATATCCGCTGAGGGCGAGACGATATCGTAGACTTCGCCGCCGCCAGCAGTCAGTTTGGAAATCAACTCATCAGAAGAGCCAAAATACGTGCCTTTCACTTTACAGCCATATTTTTCTTCAAAGGGCTTGGTAAACAGCACATCTGCATAGCCTTCCCAGCAAAGAATGTTGAGGGTCTTGCCAGCAAAATCAGTGGGCGCACTTGCAGCAGGTTTGCTGTCTTTACTGTCTTTTTCAGCTTTTCCACCACCACAACTGCTTAGTAAAGCGATGATGCCGAGCACAATGATAAAGGTGTTGAGTCGCTTCATTGTTTTTTGTTTTGTTGATACGTCAGTGTAAAGATACTTATGACATCAATGAAGATGCAGAAGCGCCCTTATTTTCCAACAACTGAGTTATGCTTCTTTCAGCAGGTATGAACCCCTTGCATGCGCCGCACGTGGTTTGCACCTCTGGTTCAGTTGCGCTTACTTTCAAGGCAATTACTCTTTTGCAGTCTCTCTGCAGCACGCCGTAACAGTGCACTACAAACACGATGCCACACCAGCACTCACCTCACAAACTTACAGCACTTCTCCGCCATGCACTGATACTACCCAAGTTTCTCGAGCAGTTCTTCTATCACAGCGCGGATTTCCATCAGTGTCTGCCGTCGTTGGTCGCTGTGCTTGTGTGTAACTTTGAGTGTCGCCTGTCGCTGACGAAGCAATTCGTCTGTTTCTTTGAGCGCTGTGTTTGTCGTGCCTTGTCCTTGCATTATCTCACGTGCTTTTTCAATTGTGTAACCATCGTCATAAATCAACTTTTTGATAGTTAGCACGGTCGCAATATCCTTGTTGGTATAGACACGATTACCTTTGGCATTACGCGAGGGCGAGAGTTGTGGAAATTCATTCTCCCAATGGCGCAGCAAATATGCTGGCAGTGAGGTAATCTTACTGACTTCACCAATAGAATAATAAAGTTTTTTTGCCTCAAAGGGTTTCATAACGCATGCAGAGTGTGACAGTCAAAACGCTACGAAAACAAGCGCGTTACTACACTTGTTTCTGCAATTTATATTCTGCTCCTCACACTTCATACTCGCTCTGCACAAGTATCGCTAACAAGCACTTGCAATGTCCTGCATTCAGACTTGCCCCTACAAATACTCTACTGTTCCAGCGTAGAAAAAAGTCCCAAGCCAACATTTATTGGGCAAGTTGGCGCACGCTACCAGATGGCAAACATCGCTATCTCCATCATTTTTTATCGTCGAAGCCTCTGATGGTGCAGCAGCTTTCTCCTTTGAAGTCAGTCTTGCAACATCGGGCAATGTGCCACATGACATGGTACTATCTTTCCAACAGTTGCGGCTGTGGCAAGCGTTCAATGTCTGGTTTAGCAAAGTAGAAGCCTTGCATATAGCGAATACCTGACAGCGCAAGAAACTCATGCTCGGCTTGACTTTCTACGCCTTCAGCGATAATCTCAATCCCCACTTCATTGCAGACCGTCATAATTCCATGCAGAATTGCTTGCTTGATTCTATCTTGGTCGATGTGTCGTACCAATTCAAGGTCGAGTTTGATAAAGTCGGGCTGAAACTCTGCCAGTAAGTTCAAGCCTGAATAGCCTGCGCCAAAATCGTCAATTGCGGTCTTGAAGCCTTGGCGCTTGTATTCTTTGATGATACTTGCTAGATGCGCTTTATCGTCAATTCTTTCACCCTCAGTAACTTCAAAGATGATGCGCTCAATCGGGAAGTTATAGAGCTTTGCTGCCTCGAGCGTAGCACGAATACAGGTTTCTGCACGATAGACAGCATTTGCTAAAAAGTTGATGCTCAGGTGTGTTGTCATCTCAAGGCGCGCTGCCAGCTCAATCGCTTTCACACGGATGGCTTGGTCAAAGCGATACCGGTTGTTTTCATTTACTTGCGATAAAATGCTAGCTGCGCTTTCGCCATTTACACCACGTACCAGCGCTTCATACGCGAACACGGAATTTGCTTTTACATCGAGAATTGGCTGAAACGCCATTGTAAATGTAAAGGATAAACCTGCACCATTAAGGCAATCCTGACAAGACAGTATTGCATAGTTTGTTTGTTCTTTCATTGCTTGCTTATTACTTTTCGCTAATGTTGTTTTTAAGCACTTCAGTTGCCTTCCTAACGCTTAAACCTCCTTTCCTATTTTCGTTAATTTAAAACTTTTCTAGCAAAGTCTCTGTGTAACAAGCAACTTTTTGGAGTTTTTTTCACGCTGAAAGCCAATCTGTCATTTTACTTCTATATCCAAACGGATGTTATCCAATCTGCTTGTAGGATTTTGCATGCCGTTAGTCAAATCTTGAACCTTACGATAAACATATTCTTTAAGTTCGCGCATCATTAGTTTTCTATCTTTATTTAAGTCGGCTTGCATGGTTTGAATACCTTGAAGTACAGCATATGTAAAGACGCCATTTTTCCATTGAGCGCTTTCAAAAGCGAATTCTTGCGCTCCAGAGGCACTTACAACTATTGCTCCAGTTCCTCTGCGTACTTCAGGGAAGAGTAATTCAAAAAGTCGTCGCACGTTATTTTGTGTAAAGGAACTAGATGCATCTTGAGCTTTTTTGAAACCACGCGCTCTCACGCCTTGCTTAGTTGTATTTTTTTGTAAACTTTTTTTCTTTTTCTGAAAGCCCTTCAACATTTAAATTTTCACCGCTATTACATGCATCAATTAACAAGACTTTTCTGCGAGCAGGTATTCCATCCAATAAATCTTCGAACAATGAATATGGAATACCACGAACTGCCGAATTCATGAAATCCATATCATGTGTTGCAATATAATAGTTTAGCGTTGAGTCTAGAACACCATGGCTTGCAACACTTATTAAAACAACATCATGAACAGAGGTCGCAAGTAGTTTTTGTTTTAGTTTAGATATATTTTCTGTCGTTACTTGTTCATTCGTCAGCACAATTTTCTCGGATTCATAGCCCGATAGGTTAAATTGTTTTGAAAGATCTTCAGCATCTTTTGCTGCATAAGTTAAATTAAAAGTAGAGTCCTTGAATGTAGAGACACCAATATGAATACCAATCAATTTTGCATTCTTTGGCTTAGTACCTGATCGAACCACAAACTCGAGTCGTCTTGATTCATTTCCATTTCGATCAATACCACTGATTTCAATCTTGTTATTGCCAAATAATAGTGGCACTGATATATTCATTTTATTATCGGTATTTGGCTGAAATTTTAAGCCTTTTTTGCCAAATACTGGCACGCCGTCAGCAAATGCGTGAATCAGAACTGGCGGATTTGAGCCCTCGGCTGGAGCAACCGTTATTTCAGCGACGTCGCCATTCGGTTGAGTTTTTACATTTAGCTCACGTACGACAATCTCGTCCACCTGAGTTATGTTATAGGTTGATGAAACTGCAAGCATTTTTTGACGCACCGAAACGATTTTCTCCAGTAGAGACAAGAAGGTCGCTTGACTAAAAGGTAGTGCTTTGTATATGATGTCAGGGCGATTCAGTGAAGCATCATATTGTTCTAATCCATAAGTTTTAAATCCATCAATAATATAGTAATTTCGTAACATTTCGGTACTGCCGCAATAGTATCCATCTTCACGAACAATAACAAATTGATCAGCATATCTGTTCACTATAAAATCATATAGAAACCTGTTTTCCAAGTCATAAAACTTCAAATTTCCATCTCTTCCAAACCATAATACAAGCGGTCCACGAAATTGGATTCCGTTATTTGTAGTTCCTAATGCTCGAGAATCACTTCTAACAGTATACTTCGAAGAAGTGGAATTTCGAATGTAAATTTCTGAACTTTCAGTTGATGATACGAGATATTCTTTTGCATTCCAGCTGTATTTCAATTGATCGTTCATAAGTCTGAGATCTTTCACAAGAAAGCTAACCTGACTGTTTTTGGAAATATATGGCCATAGCTTACTGGCGTAGAGTTTTCCCGGTTCTGGTTTAATGATAGAATCTTGTTTTGTCTGGATATCTGCAATTACATAAGCGTCGGGCGGCTCGTAAATTCCAATTTTTGGATCACTTTTTCCATAAGGGAAGGCATAAGCAATCCTTTTTCTGTCATCAGAAATAGAAACCTTAGTTAATTTTCTTTCTTTTGGTACAGTATAAAGTATTTGCTGTTGCGATGTTTCTGGATTAAGTAAGTAGATATTCGTTTCATCATAGTAGTATAATAATGAATCCAATGTAATTAGCTCTCCTGACAATTTCTTAGCTATTTTTAGCGAACTTACATCTATGATATAAATTGTATTAGGTATTTTCAGTATTTTGTCTCCCAGAAAAGAGACAGTAAAGTAGGGAGCATTAGACATCGTTAAATCAAAGTAGTATTTTGGAAAATTAGGGATATTATAGTAGGGAACTTTAAAAGCTTCCATACGTGGATCTTTCGGCAAAAGCAGTCGCCCTTCTATCTTTCCTGTTTTATTATTGATTTTTACAATTTCGCAAGTATGCGGTTTACCACCATCAACTTGAGAAACTTTTATACGATACTGTAGCACAGCAAGAGAAAATTGTTCATTAATAGCTCTTATATGTGTAATCTCGCAGAATATTGGCTCATCTTTTTTATTAAACTTCAAAAGATAATCCTCTGGACGCAAAAGAGCTTTCAACTCTAAGCTCTTTAAATCAAAAATTCCGATATTTCCCGATCCAGATTTATGTACAATAGCAATTCCATATTCACTAGAAATATCTGCTTGAGGTTCGCCAAATATATACCGAGTATCATAGACTTTTGTACCCGGACGTTCATAATAAAGATTATAATGATTAAGATTAAATTGTTCTAATTCCTCTATCGAGCTTATAAGGTCTTCGCGCACCGTCAAATAGTATTCTTGTCCCGTTTCCCAATTCCATGCTACTCGCCCTATCCCTACATCTACAACTGCAATTGATTGCGCCGGAGTAAATAGAATTTCGTCAGCGTCAGTGTTCGTCGCAAAGTTAAATGGAACATCAATTGTGGTCTTTTTTTCATAATTAAAAAGCTTTACGCCCGCATTAAGATTCCTTACTACAGCAATAGGTCTCGAAGGAACAAAATGGCTTACATAATACTCATCTTGCAATAATTCTTTAGTTAATTTTACACTGTCAGAATGAGGATGCTTTAAAGGCTCAGGAATTTTTCTTTTGTATTCTTCTATAATTATTTTAACATTGCTCGGCAAGGAAGCAACTTCAAACGTTTTCATATTAATTGCCTTATCACGTACTCCCCCACCTCGCTCTTGAAGATATAATAAATCATTTTTGTAATCAGGAATAAAGCCTGCAACTTCATACATGTTGCCTAAGTCCTCAGTCGAGCGCGATAGCAAGAACCTTCCACTTTCAACATCCCAAATGTAAATCCGTGAATAATTATCTTGTAGAGTCAATTTAGTAAGGCTAACCAGGAGCTTCCCGTCCGCTGTAAAGAAACTTTTTTCAAAATAAGTCCCTTTTTGTATTGGCGAGTAACCAATCCGCAGCTTTCCTTGCGCATACAGCGACAGAGGGGAAATAATTAGCACAGTAAGTAGTAACAGCTTTTTCATATTTCTCTCTTTTTTGACATTTAGATTTTTTTACCTTCTGCTGTCATAAGTTAGTGTCGGAGTATAACAACATCTTCTTATTTCTCACAATGGATAGCATCCTCAAAATTTTAGGTATTGGAGTGCTTGTAATTGTTGGGTCAGTCGCCCTTATACCTATCATCCTCATAGGTCTGTTTTTGTTCTTGCGTTTCTCACGGAGATAGAGCCACCTAAACGCAAGGTCTTGCTTGATACGACATTCAGAGGCACACGTATTCTCTATGAAGAGCTTGCTAAAGCGCATGTTGGTTATACTGGACATCAATTGCTGCTCTCACTCAATGGGAAATACGTATGGGGTACTGGTGAGAAAATTGAACCGAAATTCCGCAATACACTGCACTTTGTTTTGCCTGTTCACCCTGAAGACTTGCAGCATGTTATCGCCATTCGCCATCTCTCACCGATTGCATCGCACTCCACTCCACCAGATCCGTCTACACCGTTTGACGACATCTCGCGCTATGTTGTCTCGACCATGTATGGCAGAGCCATGTGGCTTTCGCCGAAGGAGATTACGCGCGAGGAATTTGTGCTTATCGGCGATTTTCTCGAGGCACATCGTGCTGAGCAACAAAAGCCTCTTTTCTACATTGACGCACCGGTCTATGCCGATCCCTCTCTCTTTGCACCACGCATCTATACCCAGAAAACCTCCAAAGGAGAGAGAGAAATTACCATTGCACTGAATGGTGAAGTCTCTTATCGACAAGATATACGAACAGATATACCATCTCGATTTGGTCAGTCTTTTGGTCAGTTGGACAGCACAACCAAGATTTTCTATGTGCAACTTGCGCCTGCAGACGCGGTGCTGCCATTGAAACTGACTAAAGAAGAAATTGAAGCCTTCACCGATGCGAACGGCAATCCCCTTCGTGCACGCTACCGCGTTGAAATTCTTCCACCTGAGATGCCGCCGTAGATTGCAGCAGATAAGCTCGGTAGAGATATTGCCTTAACGCAACTTAGCACCATCATGAAAGTTAGCCATTATGCTTCTGCGACTTTTTCTACAGCGGCAGGTAGTTCAATGAAAAATGTTGCGCCTCTGTCTTTGCCGTCCGATTCTGCCCAGATGCGTCCACCATGTCGGTCAATAATTTGGCGAGCAAGGTAGAGCCCCAGTCCCGTGGAATTCTCGCCACCTGTGGGTGTCGCGGAAAGTCGCTTGAACTTGCCAAACAGTTGCTTCATATCTTCCTCTGAAAGTCCTTGTCCTTCATCTTGAACAGAGATGCGTATGCAAGTGAGCGGCACATGCACTTTTTCTTCTTGCTTTTTACTTATTGTTTCTTGCTGTCTACTTTTGGCTTGTCTTTTTTCGCAGTTCGCTGTAATAGTCTTGCCTTCAGGTGAGTACTTGATTGCATTGCTGAGCAGATTTTCAAGTACAGATTGAATCAGAACACTGTCTACTTTTGCAAAACAATTGGGCTCAATGTGCGTTGTGATAGTCTGCTGCTTCAGTGCAGCTTGATGCATAAAGCGTGAAACAACTTGCTCTGTGAGAGATGAGAGGTTGGTTAAACTCTTCTCTAAGTTCTGCATCTGCTGCTCTATGTTGGCTTGCTCCAAAAATTCAGAAATGAGCCCGAACATGCGTTCTGCATTACGATAAATAACTTTGTTCATTTCTTTGACTTTCGCTATGTCATCGAATTCATCAATCAAATGCGAAAAGCCCACGATGGCTTGAAGTGGATTTTTGAGGTCATGTGCTGCAATTTCAAAGAGTTCAGTTTTGAAGGCATTTGCGCGTTGTAGCGATTCATTCGTCAGTGCAAGTTCCCAACTGGCTTCGCTGAGTTCGCGCAGCAGGCGGTCTGTATGCTGTTTTTCTTTGGCAAGGTGCTCAGCTTGCTTGCTAAGCTCGTGCAGCAGTTCTTTTTCTTTCTGGCGCAAGAGAAATTCGCGGGCAAAGTTTGCATAAGCAAGGCGAGACAGGAGCCATGCCAAAATCGCTGCTACTGAAGCGTTGATATAATGTGCACTGGCTGTTTGCGCATCGCTTTGCATCTCGGCAATACCCAAAAGCAGAGCGGTGTGTGGCATGCCGTATAGCACAAGGCTTGCACGCAGTGAATAATACTGTGTTGCTGCCAAGCCAAAAAGTGCGATAATGTAGACTGTGATTTGCCCGTGAATTTTCTGGTCCGAACTGCTCAGTGCAGCGCACCAGATCATCATAAAAAAAGAAAATACAAATGCCCAACGATACTGAACAGCAGGCGAAGCGGTTTTGCGATTGAAGAAGACCACCAGCAACAGCCAAAGTGCAAGCACACCTTCAAGAATAAAGTGTAGATACGCCAGTTGCTCATACCCTACACTTTGCCATACTCCATTTTGATAACGCTGCGAAAAATTCAGTTCAATCAGACCCACATGAATAATCATCAAGCCTAATGATAACACAATTGCGCGAGAGTAATTGTGTCTAGCAAGTTCGGCAAAGAATGCTGGTTGTAGTGTGTCAGGGATAGTAACAAAAAATGCCTGAAAGCGTTGCCAAAAGTGAGACACTTGCATAGTGCAGTAGTTAGTTTTGCTTTCTATGTTGCTTGACTGCCATGCTTACAATTGAAGAAGTCAATAAAAAATTTTTGAGCAGCACTCACTCCAATTTGACGATGAAACTACACTCCAAATTGGCCGTCACTTCTTCTCACAAGACACACCTGTCGGCAAATCAGGTAAAGCGATCTTGTGGTCTTTCTTGAGCGATGCTGTACTACTCGAAGCGCAAGGCTTCTATGGGGTCAAGTGAAGCTGCTTTCATGGCGGGGAAGAATCCGAAACCAATTCCAATAAGTGAGCAAATCACAAGTCCGATAATTGCCCAATCCCAAGGGAAAATCGCAGTAGCACTCACTGCAGCGGCTCCTAAATTGCCGCCAATCACACCCAGTAAAATTCCAAGCAAGCCACCCAGTTCAGAAAGAATGACTGCTTCAATGAGAAATTGCATGAGAATGTGACGCTTTTTTGCGCCAATGGATTTGCGAATACCGATTTCTTTTGTTCGCTCCGTTACCGAAACGAGCATGATATTCATAATCCCAATGCCTGCTGTAATGAGTGCAATAAAACTGATAATGAATGCACCGATTTTTACGACGCCTGCAATTTGATCAAATGTGTTGATCAGTGAATCATTGGAGTAAATTTCAAAATCATTTTCTTCATCGGCTTCTAAGCCGCGCACAATACGCATTGCCCCAATCGTTTTGTCTATGGTTTGCTCAAACTCGGCTTGGGACTTAGCTTGAATCGCCACATTAATTGTGCGGTTGTATTTGCCATAGTCAATGAAATAACGCGTGAGCGGAATCAGGGCAAGGTTATCATTGTTATTGCCAAACGAACTGCCTTTTGGCGCCAATATCCCTACCACACGATAGGTCTTGCCTCCAACTTTGATAAGTTTATTGAGCGGGTCATCAAAGTCGTTCGGGAAAAGCCGCTTCTTTAGGTCTTGTCCAATCACCACCACACTGCGAGCAAACTCCACATCTTCATCGTTCAGATTGCGTCCGGCTTCAATCGTATGCTGATTGACCGCTAGAAAATCTTTGTTGGTGCCCACAACAGAGATATTCGGATTTGTTTTGTAGCCAGCGTAAGTGCCTTGTTTATTGTTGTTAAAGATTTTGGGGCAGAATGCAGCGTATTGTCCTTGAATCAACTTTTCCAAACGTTGCACATCGTCGTAGGTAATATCGCGTCGATTAGCATATTTATCACTTACATTTCCGCCAAATATCTGAATGGAGGGATACTTTGCGACCTGAAAAGTGTTAGAGCCTAGGAAAGCTAAACCATTTTCAATTGAATTTTGTAGTGCCCCTACAATTGTCATCACCCCAATCACACTAAAAGACCCCAATCGTGATGCCAAACATCGTTAGTCCAGAGCGCAGCTTATTTGCGCCTAGCGAAACCATCGCCATTAAAAAAACCTCTGAGAAGCGCATAGTCTATTCGTTCGTGATGTTACTCATAACGCAAAGCGACCACAGGATCAAGTTTTGACGCTGAATAAGCTGGTGCAAATCCTGAAAAATACCAGTCAGAATAGAGGTAATCATGCCAATGAGTACCAAATTCAGCGAGAAACTCATCGGGAAATCAGGCGCAGTCAGCGCAATAAGTGCACTTAGTGCATAAGCGGTAAGCAGCCCAATCACACCGCCGACTAAGCAAATTGAGACCGCTTCAATGAGGAACTGCATCAAAATGGTGCGGCGTCGTGCACCTAAGGCTTTGCGCGTGCCAATTTCTTTTGTACGCTCTTTGACACTTACAAACGTGATGTTCATAATTCCAATTGCACCCACAAACAGCGATAGCCCTGTAATGAAAAGCCCAGCCAGCGCAATGCCCGACTTAATTGGGTCTATCGTACTTTTGAATGCCTCCTGTTCGTTGACACTAAAATCATCTTTCTGGTCCGGTAACAGTCCTCGCACACGTCGCATGAGCCCGATAAGCTCTTCTTTTGCATCTTGGGCACGTGTCTTGTCTTTAATTTTGACGCAAATGCGGTCGTTGGGCGTTACACCAAAGTATTTCTTAGAAAAGCCTAACGGGACTATAATTTGGGAGTCGAAACTGAAGAGACCCAAAAACTTACCTTGTTTTGCCAGCACCCCAATAATTCTTGCTTGGGCGTTGCCAATTTGAATCGTTTTGTCAATGGGTGATATGTTTGGAAACAGTGCATCTGCAATATCATAGCCAATGATACACACTGGTCGACCTGCAACAGATTCTGCACTGCTAAAGAAGCGCCCTTCGATTAGGTCGATTCGTGAGACCAGCGGGTATTCATCCGTTGTTCCCATAATAAATGCGCCTTGCACTTGATTTTCGCCAAACTTTGCATTCTTAACATGCACATTTTGCGGAACTGCTGTCACCAATTCTGTTTTGCGCGAGCGCTCAATCATGCGGTTGAGCTCATCAGCATATTCCACTTTGATTGGGCGACGGTTCCGATAGTTCCACCAGTCATCTACATTTGACCAGGGCCACTTTTGCACATAGAGCACATCGTAGCCAATTATAGCTAAGCTATTATCGAAGCCTTTGTCGATCCCGTTAATAGCAGTGCCCATCAGCGTCACGGCAAGAATGCCAATGATAACGCCTAGCGCGGTCAGAACCGAGCGCAATTTATTAGCCATAATTTGGTCGTAGGCAATTTTCACGCTCTCAGAAAATTCATAAAAAAATCGGCGCATAGCTCAGTTGTAAATTATGGGTTTAACGCTTCACTCGCTCACACTTTGGCAAATTCCATTTCGTCAATTAGCCTATCGCTTTCAATTAGTCCATCGCGCAGTCGCACGATGCGGCGAGCATGGCGAGCAATATCTTCTTCGTGCGTAACCACAATAATGGTATTGCCCTTTTCGTAAAGCTCTTCAAAGACGTTCATAATGTCGGCACTGGTTTTGGTGTCCAAGTTGCCTGTTGGTTCATCGGCAAGAATAATTGATGGATTATTGACGAGTGCGCGTGCAATTGCCACACGCTGACGCTGACCGCCAGAAAGTTCATTAGGTTTATGATACATCCGATCACCTAACCCGACGCTTTCAAGAGCTGCCATAGCGCGCTCACGCCGTTCTTGAGCAGGCACACCGGCATAGATCAGAGGCAACTCGACATTTTGAAGGGCAGTGCTGCGCGGCAATAGGTTAAAGGTCTGAAAGACAAAACCGATTTCTTTGTTTCGAATTTCAGCAAGTTCGTCGTCCTCCATCGTTGCCACATCTTTGCCGTTAAATTCATAGCGTCCTGAAGTCGGTGTGTCCAAACACCCTAAGAGATTCATCATAGTAGATTTGCCTGAACCCGATGGTCCCATGATGGCAACGTATTCATTGCGGTAAATCGAGAGTGAGACACCTCGCAAAGCTCGCACGATTTCCTCACCCATTCTGTATTCTTTCGTTACATCTTCAATCTGAATGACAAGTTTTCCGGTCGGTCGCAGCGTTCGCGGTTGCATAGTCTCTTTTGTGATTAAAAGTCTGTTGAAAACCTTTTGTAGCAAGATACAGCTACCTGCTTTGCTGAACAATTTTTCATGTTTGCCTGCTGTGGCACGGCGCTATGTAAGCGACTCATTGTGCAGCGAATTATGCCGCACTTTATTTTTTAGCGCCCGGGACTTCAAGTATCACCCTCGCGCTATCTTTGAGTTCGCGGCTAATGGCACGGTAACTTCCAGAGATGACTTCATCGCCAACTTTGATATCACCTTTTCTAATTTCAATGTAAGCATTGTCAGCGATGCCAGTTTCAACAGGCACCATTTGTACGCGGTCGCCTCTCTTGACGAAAACAACACGCAGGAGTTTAGCACGGTCTGCTTTTTCTTGTTGCTGGCGCATCTTTTCATTGATAAGTTCTGCGCTACCATCAGTTTGCCGCACTTGCTCTTCGCGTTTGCGTGAGAGTTCTTCAGCAGTCATACCGCTCTCGGATGCACGCACGGTTACGCTCTGAATCGGCACCGTCAGCACATCTTTTGCTGTGAAGGTTTCAATATCGGCATTGCCGCTCATGCCGGGACGCAGCAAGCCATTATGGTCAAGGATGCGGATTTTTACTTCAAAGTTTGTGATTTCTTCCTGTGTACCTAAACCTTTGGTTTTGGCAGCGTTAGCAATTTCGCGCACGACACCTGTGAATTTGCGATTGGGATAAGCGTCAATGCTCACGCGTGCCGTATCACCAATTTTGACATTGACAATATCATTTTCGTTGACATCAACGCGTATTTCCATTGTGCTGAGGTCGGCGACGCGCAAAATTTCTGTTCCCGCCATTTGAATCGAACCGACAACGCGCTCACCGACTTTTGCTGAGAGCACAGTGATTGTGCCGTTGATTGGCGCTGTTACAACGGTACGCGAGAGTTGCTCGCGAGCTTGTTTCAACTGGCTTTCAAGGCGCTGCACATCATAGATAGCCGCTTCAGCGTTGGCTTTGGCAACCTCCGCACTGGTTTTTGCAGCCAGATATTCTGTCTCAGATACCAATTTCTGTTTGAAGAGTTGTTCTGTGCGACGAAATTCTTCGGCTGTACGAAGTTCTTCAGCTTTGGCACGCAAGCTGGCTGCTTTTGCCGCACTCAGTGCTGCTTGCGCTTGATCGACCTGTGTGCGTGTCAGTTGAGGATTGATTTTGAAGAGAAGTTGACCGCGCTTGACTACATCACCTTCTTTGACCGGCAATTCTACAATCTCACCGCTAACCTCAGGCGAGAGTTTTACTTCTGTTTCCGGATAGACTTTTCCTGTTGCAGAAACAACCTGTGTAATGGTGCGAATCGCCGCTTTTTCCACAGTTACCACGATGGGCTTTGCCTCTTTCGAGCGCCCTGCAACAAAGAAAATCAGTAGTAATATCAGCACCAGACCTATACCAGAGGCAATCAAGATAATTCGTCTATTCTTCTTTCGCGAACTCCTTGGTGAGGATGGCGATGTTTGAGCGCCAGACTCTTTGGTCGTTTCGGGTGAAATTGTTTCCGTTGCCATAACCTGACGATTGAAGATGTGATAGTAAAGTTAGAAGGCATCGACATCGACTGTTCCCAAAAAGTATTCTAAGACCTTCTTTTGGAAAGTGAAGTTGAATAAGGCTTGAGCGTAATCAGACTGGGCGCGTACAAGTGCTGCTTGGGCAGTCGTAACCTCTACGAATGTGGCTGAGCCAACTTCATAGCGCTTTTGAACGGTCTCGAACGCTTGCTTAGCAAACACAAGCCCTTTACTTGAGCTTTCAAGTTGCTTGATGGCTGCATTGTACTCCCCAATGGCTTGTCGCACTTCAGTAACGACACGAATCTTTAAATCTTCATACTGCAGCTCTTGATTGCGATAGTTAATCAGTGACTGCTCTGCTCTCAAGTTTGTGGTAAAACGGTCAAAAATCGTCCAGCTTAGCTGCAGCCCTACGTTAAAACTAATTTGTTTGCCTAATTGCTCCACCACGCTGGGCAAAACAGGATTTGGGATTGTGTTCCCATCAAAACTTTGACGAAAGACATTAAACCCATTGGTAAAAAGATTGAAGTTTAGGTTAAGTGCCGGCAGGAAGGAACTACGCGCTTGTGTGATGGACCAAGATGTCGCAGTGAGATTTTCTTGTGCTGCCTTGAGGTCGGCACGCTGTTCTTGTGCCGACAAAATCAATTTGCTTTCATCTTGATACTCTGCACCGAGCAGTGCGGTATCAATTGGGGGGATTTCAAACTTATAGTCTTTCGCAGGATCTAAGCGAATTTGACGAATCAGTGCGAGCTTACTATTGCGCAGGGTATTTTCTGCACGAATTACCGCAAGCTCATCAGTTACTGTTTGCGCTTCTTGTTGATAGAGGTCGGCAATGGTGCGTGCACCTAAACGGGCTTGTTCACGAAGTTGACGCAGACGTTCTTGCGAGGATTTTAAGTTCTCCTGTGCAATGTGCAAGAGTTCTTGATTTAGAAGCACTTGCAAATAGCCTTGCGCCACGCTGAACGCAATATCTTGCTTTGCACGCTTCAAACTGTAGCCTGCTCCTTCTCGAGCATGAATGGCATTTTGCAATGCCGCTTGGTCAGCAAGTCCGTTGAAGAGATTGAGCGAAGCGTTTAAGTTAAAGCCAATGGAGGTTGTTTGCTGACCAAAAAGTGGAAAGATGACCTGACCACCAGGCAATGTGGTTGGGTTGATGCGCTGATTAGAGTTAATCGGTGTATAAGTTGTCGAGATAGTTACCGCTGGCAGAAATTGTCCATAAGCCTGCAGGAGTTGTGCGCCAGTTAGTTCATATTGATTTTTGGCTTGCAGTGTGGCAATTGCGTTATCAATTGCTATTCTAATTGCCCTCTCAAGTGTAAGCGTCTCCACAGTATCCAGCGCAGAATTAGTCTGAGCGAGCACTAAAGCCGAGCTAAAACACAGGTAACAGGAAACAGCAAGTAGCAACTTTCCCATGATGAATGGTGAGTTTAAATTCTGGCTTTGCAATCCAAACTACTGAATTGAACCAAGTCTCAGTTGTGCAAAGTATGCAACTTTGTGATAAAACGCACATCTAAACGGTTAGCACAGGCTGATGTTTCAAAATAGTGCGGTAAAACCTCTAAAAAGTCCTATCTGAAGCTAGACACTATCTAATCTTACTCAGACTCATCAGAGCGTCTGTTACTTCATCTGAGCACGCAAGCCATTGATGATGATATTGAAAAGCAAGGCATTGTGAGGCTCTTTCTGTGCAAGTGCTTCATAGACCTTGATTGCTTTTGCAAATGCCCCTTGCGCCACGAAAATCTCAGCCAGTTGTCGGGTTGGCACTTTGATCTCTTCGTCGTCATCAAAAGGTTTTCGCTGCTCGGAAAGAGGTGTTGGGTCATTGGTTTCTTGCACAGGCGGGGCTTTGAATTTGGATAGCTCTGCTGCCAGCACTTCAATTTCATCGACACTTTCTTTTGAGTCTTTGAGCGCAGGTGCAGTCTCGCCGACAAGCACAGGCTGTGATTTGTCTAAGGTCTCGCTTTTCAAGACATTCGTTACATGACTGATTTGTGCTCGATTTGCATGCTCATGCTCCGATGCTCTATTCTCATTTGACTCAATAGCATTTTGTGCTTTAGCCCCCTCAGCTGCAGGCGCTGCTGATGTTGTGTTCTCTGTTTTACTCTGCTCTTCTCCAAACGAAAGGCGTGAGAACACCTGCGAGAGTTTGGCACGGTCTAAGGATACTTTGGGCGTGTCAAGTTCAATTACAGGCGGTTCTTCTTTTTGTGCAGGAATCTCTGACAGATCAAGCACGCTATCGTATTTCGGCGGTTGTTGTACCTCTGGGATAAATGAAATTTCAGGGATTTCTTTGATTAGCGGGTTTGGTCCAAATTCGCCAACAAATAAGCCTTTCTCATCAAAGATATCTGCCTCAGTTAGCAATTTTTTCTTCTACGGCTGGCGTGTCCTCTTTGGGCGGTTCAGGCGCTTTAGCCTCTACTATGGTCTCAGGGCTTGAGTGTCTTGCACTATGTTCCAGCTGTAGTTGTGCCGCTGTGCCTGCATGGTCTTTTCCTGCATGGTCTTTTTCGTTTGGGTCCGCATCAGACACTTGTGGCAGCACTGACGGCTGTGTTTGAGGCGTGCTCACTACATCTACGGCTGGGGTCGATAGCGGCGGTTCCGTTTCAGCAGGTTTCATAGATGCAAAACTTGGCAATGTACGTGCATGCTTTGACTTGCCTGTGCTGGCCGCAACACTTGCATGTTGCAGCAGTCTAGAGGCTTGCAGACGTAGCAAATCGCGCACAGCCACTTCATTTTGAGGAGCTAACATACAGGCTTTCTCAAGCAATGTCTTGGCTGTAGCGATGTCGCCAGCAGCATGGTAGGCACGTGCCAAAATTACATTGAAACGGTAAGATTTGCGGTAATCAGGCTCAATGGTACGCAAGTGTGCAAGTGCTTCTTTAGCTTTACCTTGCTGCAATAAAATTTCTGCAAGGCTTAGCGTCGCTGAAGGCTGTGTCTTTGCACGCTCTAACAGCACTTGTATTTTTGCGGCAGTATCGCTCTCTTTTAAGGATTTCATCCGCTATGCGCCTCGTATTTGAATTTGTCGCCTATTCGAGAAAATACAACCTCATTTTTCATTCGTCAAGAGCCAGCAAGGCTAAAGCGTTTCCTTACCTTGCTGCCTCCGCTGGGCTATTGCGCTACACATAAACTTTCGCTGAGTATGGTTTCTTTTCAACTAAACGAAACACCGGAATACGGTTCATAAATTCATTTTCATATCCGACAGCCGTCATGAAAAACTTCATTTTTTCTTGCGCACGCTTCTCTTCAGAAAGCGTCGGATTTTTCTCAATGAGTTTCTCGTAAATCTCTTTGGTGCGCGGCAAATCAATCAAATTGTATTCATACTCTGTGATAAAATCTTTCTCAAAGCGCAATTTGCCCGTCAGGTAATTGTCAAAATAATTCCAATGTGCCAAGCTATCATCCGAATCTGGCTCAAGCAGACCTGCAAGCACATTTGCTGCGGGCTGATTCATCGGCACAATGAAATCGCCCGGCTCAAACGTTCGCTCTGTTTGCACACGCAAGACGTTAATCGTGACTTCCCGATGCCCCTGAAAACATTGCTCTGAGACACGAATATCTTGAACATCAAAATACTCTATTGTTGCCTTGAAAGCGCTAAGCAATTCTTCAACGGCAATGCCATGCAACATCAATTTCTCAATGATGCGCCGCTCCGACTTTGGCAAGAGATATGCCAGCGGACGTGCTACACTGCGCACAGGCGTAAATTTCCCGAAGTAGGGCGCATGATAGATTTTTTTGTTTTGGTCGGCACGTAATACACTGTGCCATCGCGGTGCTTCTTTTCCTTGACAACATAGCCAATTATAGCATAAGGCTTTTCGAAGGCTTCCTTGGCAACATCAATGGCAATCAAATTTTTCTTGGGGTCGTAATGCTCGCCCAGTGCAATCGTCTCTTTTGTGCACTCACGTACTAAGTTTTTAATGTGCGCTGCATGGCGTGCCGTGTATTCGAGATTTTCTCGCATAAAGTGATACGCCGCTCTGATACGTCGCTCGAATGAAATGTAGGAGTAGGTTTCCATCAAGATGGCAATGCGGTTTTGCAAGCCGCCATAAGCCGCACCAAAGCGTGCATGATGCGAATAGGTCGCCCAGCCTTCCTCAGGCTTGCGGAAATTAACAAAGTCGCCGTAGTAAAACATCTCAATTCCCGTATCGCGCTTGATTTTTTTGGCAATGGCAGGCAGCATTTCATCACGTGTAAAATCAATCAGCTTTTTAGGAGCATTTGGATGCTGCGGAAAGCCAAACGTAAGATCGTAACCATGCCGTGAGCCGTCCGTTGTGTGCCCATCGATAATCACATCCGGTTGCCAAGCCACATACAGGTTTTTGATGAGGCATGCGGTTTCTTGGGCTTCGATTTTCATGTAATCACGATTAAGGTCTAAGCCAATAGCATTGGTGCGGATACCGACGCCGTTTTCAGGTCCCACTTGTGAGAGCCGATTTGCCTCGCTGAATCGTTCGTTACCATCAGCATTGTAGAGAGGGACAACAAGAATGATAAGTTTATCGAGCAATGCATTGAGTTCGCCCAGCACAATGTCGCGCATTAAAATCATGGATGCTTCTTTTGGACAGACTTCGCCTGCGTGAATGTTGTTTTGCAGCAGTACAACGGGCTTGTCGGATTGCACGGCTTGCAGCGGCGAAAAAATTTGCGGACGCGAAAAGACCGCAAGCCAAAGCTCTCGCCCTTCAGTGGTTTTGCCGAATGTGTGCAGCGTCATTTCATGCGAAAGCGCTCGGAGCTCAAAGAGAAAATTTTGGACGTCGGCGTATGTGGAAGTGGATTTGAAGTCTGTTTTTTCAGCCACAGAAAGTAGCGCCGACGAGAGTTTAGCACCGTTTTTTTTCGCCGAACCGATGCGCGTAAAGTACGATGCAGTTTTGCTAGAGCGTTTTGGCATAGCGTTTCAAAATAGCGTGTTGTGAATTTTTCAACATGTTAAGATACGCCTTTCGCGTACGCTACAAAATTGGTTAATTGGTTATTGTTATTTTGCAACGTAACTTTATGCCCAAAGTGCCATCATCTTCGGGGTGCTAATTGTAGGCAATAACAATTGGCTGAGAACACACCCGAGGAACTTGACGCAGGTAATACTGACGCAAGGAAAGATGAGGCGAAGCCATCTTGCATTTCTCACGCTGTCTGCTTCCCTGCTTTGCTTGCGCTCAACTTATTTTCAACTATGAATACTTACACACGTCTTCTGACGATTGCTGGTTCAGATTCGGGTGGTGGTGCCGGCATTCAAGCTGACCTGAAAACCTTTTCTGCTCTGGGCTGCTACGGCATGTCGGTCATCACTGCGCTGACGGCACAAAACACGCTGGGCGTTACAGCCATTCACAGTGTGCCTACAGCGTTTATTGCCAGACAAATTGATGCCGTCGTCACGGACATCGGCGTCGATGCTGTCAAAATTGGCATGTTAGCCACGTCCGAAATTATTGAGACCGTAGCCGAGCGCCTCGGTTTCTACAAGCTACAACCGATTGTCCTCGATCCTGTGATGACTGCCAAAAGTGGCGATAGACTTTTGGAAGAAAGCGCTATTGTTGCCTTGCGCAACGCTTTGCTGCCACTTGCAACTGTCATCACGCCAAACTTACCTGAAGCTAGCATTCTCTTAGGGCGCCCGATTCAAAGCGCCGATGAGATGAAACAAGCCGCAAAAGACTTGCAGGCACTTGGCGCAAAACATGTGCTCATCAAAGGCGGTCATTTAGAGACTGCTCACAGCCGTGATTGCTTGCTAACTGCCGATGGCGCAACTCACTGGCTTGATGCCCCTCGCATTATGACCAAAAACACACATGGTACAGGTTGCACACTCTCTTCTGCTATCGCAGCATACTTGGCAAAAGGCTTTGACATTGCCGAAGCAGTCAAATTTGCTAAGGCGTATTTGACAGGCGCACTTGAGCATGGCGCAACCTACACACTTGGCAAAGGACATGGACCTGTACATCACTTCTACAAACTCTGGACAAACTAACCTTATGTCATACACACATGAACTTTGGCGCACCATTGAGCCTATCTACACCGAGATTCTCAAACACCCATTCAATCAAGAACTTCAATCGGGTGTGCTGCCGCAAGAAAAAATTTCAGTTCTACATCAAGCAAGATGCTCTCTATTTGATGGATTTTGCTAAAGCCTTAGCTGTCCTTGCTGCAAAAGCACGCAGTGCCGAAGAGATTGTCCAGTTCATCAAGTTTTCAGATAACGCTATTGTGGCTGAGCGTAGTTTGCATGAGTTTTACTTTTCGCTCTATCGCACTTCACTTGACCTAAGCTATTCACCTTCGTGTTTTTCTTACACGAACTATATGCTTGCTACAGCTGCACTGCGCAGTTATGAAGAAGGTGTTGCCGCACTGCTGCCATGCTTTTGGATTTATCGTGAAGTTGGCAATGCGATACACGCACAAGCCAGCGCGCAAGCAAACTATGCACAACATCCATACAAGAAGTGGATTGATATGTACTCAAGCGAAGAATACAGCGCGCTTGTAGAGCAGATGCTTACGCTGACCGATAAAATTGCGGAACATACAACACCGCATACCAGAGCACTCATGAAAGAAGCATTTGTCTACTCTTCACGCTTAGAGTGGCTTTTTTGGGATAGCGCGTATCGTCTTGAGCAATGGTTTCCTACATAATGCGCAAGTGTTTAGGCTAAATTTTGTCGGATAAAACTTACAATGCGTTGATCGACAATGACATCTTTACGACGCACTGGCGTCTTTAAGATGATGCCTTCGAGCGAACGGCAGCGCGACAGCGCTACATAAAGCTGACCATGTGCAAATGCCCCACGTCCTAAATCAATAAGCACCTTATCAAACGTCTTGCCTTGACTTTTGTGAATGGTAACCGCCCATGCAAGGCGCAATGGAAATTGCATAAAAGAGCCAATGGGCTCAGAAAAAATCTGCTTGGTCTTCACATCCAAGTCATACTTTGAAATTTCCCACGCAACACGCTCTGCAGTTACCACTTTTCGAATGCCGTTTCGCTCAATTTCTACCTTGACAGAATCCGGTAGAATCTCATGCACTCTGCCAATTGTGCCATTCACCCAGCGTTTGTACGGATCATTTTTGATGAACATCACTTGTGCACCCTTCTTGAGCGTGAGTATCTCTTCGGCAGGTAAGACTCTGCGGTCAAAATTGCCTTCGATGGTGCCTGTAAAACTTTTTGGCTGGGCTTTGAGCAAAGCAAGTCGATTAGCATTGATTGTATTTGCAATAGTATTGGTTGTGGTCAGTGTAATGAAAAACTCTTCTTCATGTGGTGTAAAGTCGGGCTGCACGCGAGCGTTGAGCGCTGCAAGATGCTCTGGCTCAATGCTGTTTGTGCGAATCGCTTGCAATAGGTCAATGAAGGCACTATCGCTCTGACGGAAAACTCGATTTAGATGAATGATGCGTAGCAAGAGTTTTTCAAAAACCGCTGCACTAAAAAAATAAGGGGTTTCATAGAGTGAGATAAAGAGGCTTTTTTCATCTTCAGTTGAAAGCACAGGTGGCAATTGAAAGAGATCGCCGATGAAAATCATTTGCGCGCCGCCAAATGGCTTTTTCTTATCTCGTCCATTTATTCGCATGAAGTAATCAATGCCATCAATGATATCAGCGCGCACCATTGAAATTTCATCAATGACGATAGTGTCAATGGCTTGGTAGAGTTCACGGTTGCTTTTTTTCTCGATGCTTTGCGCTGTAACAACACCCAGCGGAAATTTGAAGAAAGAATGGATTGTCTGTCCACCCACATTAAGCGCAGCAATGCCTGTTGGCGCCAGCACCACCACATTCTTTGAAGTATTTTCTCGAAAGTAATTGAGCAAGGTAGACTTCCCCGTGCCTGCACTGCCTGTGATGAAAAGGCAATCGGAAGTTTTCTCCATCAAATGGTAAGCATCCAAAAACTCAGGCGTAAAGTCTATTTGATCTGCTTGGGTTGCTATATTCGTAAGCTCTGACATTGCCTTTGCACTTGTGTGTTGTTCTGAAATATAGATGCCCCTTTTGCCGCAAGCAAGCCACGTTAATGCTTTCAAAATTATTTGTCTAATTCTCAATAGTGTTGCGGACTTGCAAACGTGAGTTGCTGGTGCTTAACTTTTAGAAAAATTTTCTTTCAATAATGCCAAAGGTCAGACATACTCTCGTGCGATTTGTCGTTGCAAGTCTCTTCCTTGTCTCGACCGTCTGCGGTATTTTGGACGACAAAAACATTGATCGTTCCTACCAAAACTTCACGGATTACCACGCCTGTTTTGCGACCAATTGTCCCATTTGCGGTGCGCAATATCAACTACAAGACGATACCACACCATTACAAAAAGGCATCGTGCTGGCTTCCGATGAACTTTGTGCAACACTCTGTCTTACCTACACCATCTCTTGGCGTGGACTTGATTTTGCCTGTGAAGCAATTTTGCCGAATTCATCTCCACCTGACCAACCTCCTCAAAACAAGGCTGACATACCTCTTCGCATTTGAGCGCGGTTCAACGCCCGGTTTGCGATGTTTTTTCCAAACCCAAGTTGAACTCATGCTCAAATCACAATGCCTTACTTCGTGCTTTGCTTTTTGCTTTTGTTTTCTACTCATCTCTTGGCGCAACCTTTGACAAGAGACGCTGCTCTTCGGCGCGCGCTGGAGCATAACTTTGCTTTGAAACGTCAGCGTGCCCTTTGGGAGAGTGCGGAAGCGCGCGTGCTTACCACACTTTCGCCTGAAAAGCCTGTTGTCTCGTTCTATCTTGAAGAAATGCTCTATTCGCTTACGGAAAATCAAGTCGTGCGGCGCTGGCAACTCTCGCAAGGCTTTGAGTTTCCCCTCTCTACTTACTACCGCACGCGTGCACAATCTAAGCTCGCCTCAGCCCTCATGAGCGAAGGTTATGAATTGCAAAATGAGATTGCGGCATCGGTTCGTATTGCTTACGCCAATGCGCTTTTGTCTGAAGCATTGCTGCGTCTTGCTGAAGAAAACTATGCTATCTCGAAACGCTTCTATGACATTTCAAAACGGCTCAGTGAAGTAGGTGAAGTGTCGGAATTGCAAGTCTTGCGAGCAAAGGTAGAGATTAGTCGCGCTGAAAATACGCTTACTGATGCCCTCACGATGCTTGCTGAAGCCAAACGCACAGTTGCACTGCTCATGGGCAATCCTGCTGATACGGCTTTCACACTTTCAGATTCGCTGCGTCAGACTTTTCCAAACTTTGACCTTGCAGTGCTTCAGCGTGAGGCACTAGAAAATCGTCCGATGCTCAAAGCCATGCAAGCACGCGTGGAATCTGCTGAGATGGCGCGCTCGGCTGCATACTCTGCGCTGCTGCCCAGCTTTCGGCTGACAGTGTTTCAACAGCGCTTTGCACCAGCAGAAAATCCTCTCCAAAATTTTTATGGTGGTGAGTTGTCGTTTTCTTTGCCGCTATGGTTCTGGCTCGATGGGCGTGGAGAGATTGAAGAGAAATCTGCACTGCTTCGTGCTCAAGAAAGTAAGATGCGCCTTGTGCAACAACAAGTTGAAACCGAGCTGCAAAACGCCTTTGCGCGCTACGAATCTGCCAAAGTGCAAGCACGACGCGCTGAAACCGAAGAACTTGCTGCAGTTCGTCGTGCCTTTCGCGCCGCTGAACGCCAACTGCAAACTGGGAACATCGGCTATATCGAGTTTCTTGAAGCCAAACGCGCTTACTTCGACTCTCAAAGAAATGCTCTGGAAAAATACTTCTTAGTAGAGCGCGCCCTAGCTGAATTGCTACGCGCCGCTGGAATTTTGAATTTCAATGATTAACACTATGCTAGTGCACTTAGAGCAAAAACTTACAGGCTTGCTTTCTCGGCTGAAAAGCATAAGCACACTGCGCACAAAGACAGCGCTAGACTTTGCACACGGTGCTGACTTTGCACTCTGCCTTGCACTTCTTCTCATTCTAAGTGCATGCCAAAAGTCAGAGTCGCCGCAACAGCTTGATGCGCTAAAAGCAGAATTACATGAACCCAATGTTGTCGTGCTCGATCAGGAGCAGCGCTTGCGCTTGGACTTAGCTGTGCATCATGTTCAGCGCGAAAAACTGCGCTATGCTGTGAAAGTTCCTGCTGATGTCTTTGCAAGTCCAAACAGTGAAGCCTTTGTGGGGGTTAGTCTTGCAGGACGCATTCAAAAAATTTTTGTCAATGAAAACGATAAAGTAAAGCAAGGTATGGCGCTTGCTGTGCTCGAAAGTGCCGCTATTGCTTCGCTTGTTGCAGAACTTTGGGAAAGCGCCACTGCTTTTAGACTTGCCGATGCAGATTACAAACGCAAACGCACAATTGCTTCCGAGAACATTCTCTCAGAGAAAGTCTTGCTCGAATCGGAAACGGCTCGCAAACTTGCTGAAACACGCCTTTATGCCGCTGAAGCTAAATGCATTGGCGTTGGTTTTTCAAAGCACGATCTTGAGCGGCTCAAAGCGCGCCCTGATAGTGCCGTCTCTGCTATCATCATTCGTGCGCCGATTTCGGGAACTGTAGCTAAGCGGTTTGTTACACTCGGTGAATATGTCGAGCCAAGCAAGACACTCTTCCATGTTGTCAATCTCGATGAAGTCATGCTTGTGGGCAGTGTCTTTGAGCCTGAATTTGGCAAAGTGCATGTTGGTCAAGCTGTGGAAGTCTATGTCGGTGCATTTCATTCGGAGCGATTTGTAGGCAAGGTGCACAGCGTAGGTGCCGTCGTCAATGAAACCACACATGCCTTGCCGGTGCGCGTGATGCTGAAAAATCCTGAGCACAAACTCAAGCCATCGATGCATGCAGAACTGCTCATTACAATTGAGCGTGAGCAGCCAGAATTGCTTGTGCCAAGCAGCGCTATTGGCATTGATGGCGAAGAGAAATTTGTCTTTGTGCAAAAACATGACACACTCTTTGAAGCGCGCATGGTCAAAGTTGCCGAAGAGACCAAGGATCTGGCTGTGATTGCCGAAGGTGTGCGCGAAGGCGAGCAAGTCGTTACGCGGGGCGTGTTTTTCCTTAAATCTAAGCTGCGCACACGTGAGGGAGAAGAGTAAGCACATGTGCTATCACGCTGTGCCCCAAAAAACATCATGCAATCATGATTAATCGACTGATTGAATTTTCGCTCAAAGAGCGTTTAGCTATGGCAAGTTTGATTATCATACTTGCTGGTGCTGGACTCTATGCACTTGGACGCATTCCTATTGATTCGCTGCCTGATGTCACGAACAATCAAGTGCAAATCATCACTGAAGCGCGCGGGCTTTCAGCTGTTGAAGTCGAAAAACTGGTTACCTTTCCTATTGAAACAGCACTCAATGGACTGCCTAAAACGCTCGAACTGCGCTCAATTTCCAAGTATGGACTTTCGGTTGTTACTGTGGTTTTCGAGGACGATGTCGATAAGTTTTTTGCACGACAACTTGTCCTAGAGCGCATCTTCTCTGTACGCAAAGCTCTACCTGCAACGGTCTCTGAACCCACGCTCGGTCCAATGTCTTCCGCACTTGGCGAGATTTATCAGTACCAAATACGCGGTGAAGGCAAAACCCCGATGGAACTTCGCACTATTCAAGACTTTGTTATCAAACCGCAGCTTAAGGCTGTGGAAGGCGTAACGGAAGTCAACTCCTTCGGCGGTTTTGTCAAGCAATATCATGTTGTTGTCGATCCATTGAAACTGCAAGCCTATCGCGTCTCACTTGGCGAAGTCTTTGCGGCTATTGAGCGTGGCAATCGTATTGCATCAGGCAATTACATTGAAAAAAATCAAGAGCAATACATTATTCGTGGTCTTGGTCAAGCCAGCACAATTCGTGACTTAGAAAACTGCCTGATTCGTACTAGCGACAATGTACCGATTTACGTGCGCGATGTTGCAGAAGTAAAAATCGGCGAAGAGATTCGGCAAGGTGCAGTAACAAGAGACAATGAAGGCGAAGTTGTCACAGGCATTGTGATGATGATGCGCGGCGAAAACTCTCGCGCTGTGATAGAACGCATTAAAGAAAAAGTAAATGCACTCAATGCCACACTGCAAACACAAGGCATTTGCATTGAATCGTTCTACGATCAAACTGAACTTGTTAAGCGCACAATCCGCACGGTTATTACCAACCTTACAGAAGGTGGCTTGCTTGTAGTGCTGGTCTTGGTGTCGCTGCTTGGTAATCTGCGTGCGGCGCTCATTGTAGCAGCTGTGATTCCGCTCTCCATGCTTTGCACCTTTATCGGCATGAATTGGCTTGGACTTTCTGCAAACCTGATGTCACTTGGTGCAATTGATTTTGGCATGGTTGTCGATGGCTCGGTTGTGATGATGGAAAACATTGTTCGGCGCATTCATCACCAGCCTGATGAGTTGCGACTTCAAGCTATTCATGCTAGCGCAACAGAGGTCTCGCGCCAGATTTTCTTTGGCGTGCTTATCATCATGATGGTCTATGTGCCTATTTTTTCCCTGCAAGGCATAGAAGGCAAACTCTTTACGCCAATGGCATTTGCAGTGAGTTTTGCTGTCTTGGGCTCCCTGTTTCTTGCCCTGACCTTTATTCCGCTTGTCTCATCATTTGCCTTGCGCGGCAAACTCAAAGAGTGGGAAAATCCGCTGCTTTGCTGGCTTACACCGCGTTATGGCAAGGCACTTGCTGCAGTGATGAATCACCGCAAACTCTCGGTTGGCATTGCGCTGGCTATACTTTTGGGAACACTCTCTCTTGTGCCTTTTATGGGTGGTGAGTTTGTACCTGAATTAGAAGAAGGCAACATTTTGATTGAACTCAAACGCTTGCCTTCTATCACGCTCTCTGAGAGCATTGCGCAAGCCGAAAAAGTCGCCTCCGTCTTAAAGCGTTTCCCTGAGGTCAAAACCGTTGTGTGTAAAACTGGTCGTCCTGACATCGCCAATGACTACATGGGTGTGCAAGAAACCGACGTGTTTGTGATTCTAAATGACAAGCGCCAGTGGCGAGAAGGGATTTCTAAACAACTTCTCATTGAACACATGCGCAAGGCAATTGCGCCATACACAGAAGCCATGTATGTGAATTTCACGCAGCCTATTGCTATGCGTGTCAATGAGCTTGTCTCTGGCTCAAAGGGTGATATTGCCATCAAAATTTTTGGTGAAGATTACACGAAACTCAAGCGTTATGCAGAAGTTGTGCAGAAAGTTGCGCAAGAGACCAAAGGCACGGCGTCTATTTTGGTCGAGCAAGTCTCTGGTCAGCCCTATCTAAACATTACGCTCGATCGAGAAGAAATGGCACGCTACGGCATTGCCGTCGAAGATGTGCAGCAGGTTTTGGAGACTGCGATTGGTGGTAAAGTTGCAACTGAGGTTTTGGAAGGACAGCGCCGCTTTGCTGTTGTGGTGCGTCTAAAGCCCTCAGCACGGCGCGATCTTGACGCTATTGGCAATGTGATGATTCCAATTCCGAACACCACTTCATTTTTGCCTTTGCGACAATTAGCTACAATCACGCTGCAAGAAGGTCCAGCGCAAGTTAGCCATGAACGCACGATGCGTCGCCTTGTTGTAGAGTGCAACATTGAAGGGCGCGATCTTTCAAGCTATGTGGCAGAGTTAGAGCAACGCTTGCGCCGTGAGCTTAAGTTGGAGACGGGCTACTTTGTGGAATATGGCGGACAGTTTGAAAACCAAGCGCGCGCTATGGAGCGACTTTCCTTGATTGTACCATTGAGCATTTTCATCATCTTTGTTTTGCTTTATGGGGCGTTTGGGTCGGTCGGTGATGCCGTCTTAGTATTAGTCAATTTGCCTTTTGCACTGGTAGGTGGTATTTGGGCGCTTTTTCTTCGCGGACTTCCCTTGTCTGTTTCAGCAGCAATCGGTTTTATTACGCTTTTCGGTGTCGCCGTGTTGAATGGCGTTGTGCTTATCTCTTACATCAATGCACGGCGCAAAGCCGAGACACATCATCTACGCTCGTCGATTATTGATGCCTGCAAAGTGCGCTTGCGCCCTGTGCTCATGACTGCACTGGTTGCTAGCTTGGGATTCTTGCCTATGGTGCTCTCACAAAGCGATGGCGCAGAAGTACAGCGCCCACTTGCCACCGTTGTGATTGGCGGCTTGATTACCTCAACACTGCTCACGCTCTTCATTCTGCCTACCGTCTATGAATGGGTAGAATTGCGAGGCACATCGACTCAGCAAAATTCTGTTACAGTCTGAAAACATCTGGAAGGATTTGTATCTTTGCAGCTTAATTTTGAATCCATACAATGCTAGAAGCACGCAATCTTAGCCTGACTATTGGTACAAAAGAACTCTTGATTGAGAGTTCGTTCAGAATTGGTGACCGCGATAGAGTTGCACTCGTCGGCTTAAATGGCGCTGGCAAATCTACACTGCTCAAATACCTTGCCGGCTTAGCGCATGAACACACCTTGCATGCTGAAGGACAAATTCTCAAATCTTCAGACACGACGATTGGCTACCTGCCACAAGAAATTTCCTTTGAGGGCGATCTGGAAAAAACGGCGCTCGAATATGCCATGCAAGCCAACGAGCAACTCTACACACTCTCGCGTGATATTGCTCGCATGGAAGTCGAACTAACCTTACCTTTCGATCACGAAAGCGAAGCCTATAGCAAACTCATTGAGAAATTCTCCGAAGCAACACACGAATTTGAGCGTCTGGGTGGCTACAAAATGCAAGCCGATGCCGAAAAAGTCTTGACAGGTCTTGGCTTTTTGCAAGAGGATTTTCACAAAAAGGTAAAGGAGTTTTCTGGTGGTTGGCAAATGCGTTTGCTCATCACCAAACTTTTGCTGCAAAAGCCCACGCTCCTTTTGCTCGATGAGCCTACCAATCACCTTGATATTGATTCGCTGCGCTGGTTAGAAAACTATCTGCTAAATTACGATGGCGCATATGTGATTATCTCGCACGACCGCTTTTTTCTCGATAAACTCACCACTAAAACACTGGAAATTAGTTTCAAGCGCATCACTGAATACAAGGGCAATTATTCATTCTACGAAAGCGAAAAAGCCCTGCGCTATGAGCAAATGCAAGCCAAGTATGAAAATGATCTGAAAAAATCGCTGAGTTGCGTCGGTTTGTTGAGCGCTTTAAAGCCAAGGCTACGAAGTCGTCGCAAGCGCAAAGTCGTGTGCGCATGATGGAAAAACTGCAAGCACAGTTAGAAGCCCCGGAGCAAGACCTTTCACAAATTTCTTTTCGTTTTCCGAAGGCGGCACCATCGGGCAAAGTCGTGCTTACGCTTGAAGGCGTCTCAAAGAGTTACACCCTGCCCGACCACAGCACAAAGCGCGTACTTTCAAACATTGATTTAGAAATTGAGCGTGGCGAACGCATTGCGCTGGTTGGCTCAAATGGCGCAGGCAAATCCACACTGTGCAAAATCATTGCAGGTGAAATTGATTTTGAAGGCAAGCGCACACTGGGGCATAATGTCAGTTTAGCATTCTTTGGTCAGCACCAAACTGAGATGCTCAATCAGCAGAACACGATTCTCGACGAGATGCTTGAGCAGGCGCCTGATTCAGAAGCTCGCAAAAAGTGCGCGACCTTTTGGGCTGTTTTCTTTTCTCTGGCGATGCGGTCAATAAAAAAATTGGCGTGCTCTCTGGCGGCGAAAAATCGCGTGTGGCGCTGGCTAAAATGCTCTTACAAGCCTCAAATTTTCTTGTGCTCGATGAACCGACGAACCATCTTGATATGCGCTCAAAAGATATGCTGATCGAGTCGCTTGAAAATTACGATGGCACGCTGATTATTGTCTCTCACGACCGCTATTTTCTTGACGGTCTTGTCAACAAGGTCATTTACTTGCGCGATGGAAAGCTGCGCACATATCTTGGCAGTTATGCTGAGTTTTTAGAAAAACTGGAGCAGGAGGAAGCACAAGCCGCTGCGGCGAAAGTCACCGCTCAAAGTGCTTCGAAAGCCGAGATCAAAAAAGCAGCTGCAGCTGCAAAGGCTAAAACATCGAACCCAAAAGTTCAGAAGCAGCATCTGCAAAAACTCGAGTCGCAAATTGAATTGCTCGAGCGCGAAAAATCTTTGCTTGAGACGGAGATGGCAAAAGAAGATTTCTACAAACACACCACATCCAAATCGGTTATTGAAAAATATGGTGCGGTGAGTGCGCAGTTAGAATCGCTTTATCGCGAATGGGAAAAGGTTTCTTCATGAGGCTATGCGTCGCATTCGTTTTGCTACGGTAGAAGATGTGCCACAAATTTTAGCTTTCATTCAAGCACTTGCGCACTACGAAAAGCTCTCAAGTGAAGTTGAAGCCACTGCAGCGCGTCTGCGCGAGACGCTCTTTGGCGACGCGCCTGCTGCCGAAGTGCTCTTGGCCTATGAAGATGATGTGGCGGTCGGCTTTGCACTTTTTTTTCATAATTACTCCACTTTTCTGGGCAAGCGAGGCATTTATCTGGAAGATTTGTTTGTCAAACCCGAGTACCGCGGTCGTGGACATGGCAAGGCTTTGCTGGCGCGTCTGGCTGAGATTGCTCAAGAGCGCGGGTGTGGTCGCTTAGAGTGGGCAGTGCTGGATTGGAATACGCCTGCTATTGAGTTTTACAAGCGACTGGGTGCAGTACCAATGTCGGAGTGGACGATTTTCCGAGTTACTGGCAAAGCGCTTGACGAACTTGCATCGAAGTCAGCCTCACTTTGCCATCTTCGAAAAATTCCGTAATTCTAACGTGCATCACAAACGAAATAGGCAAAAAACCAAAGCGATGAGAACGCTTTTGTTTCTCGGGCTATGCTGCGCCGCTGCTGCGCTGTCTTTCTTTGCGGAAGCAAGTTACGCTCAGCCGCGCAAACGCAAAGCTATTGAGCCAATGGAACAATCGCCTGCTACTGTAAAATCCACTAAGCCTATTGATGTCAACCGACTTGCCAAGCAAAAACAACAAGAACTGCTCAAGAACCCTGACCAAATTTTGAATTTAGCAATTGCACAATATCAGGGCGAAAACTATGCGGTGGCAGAAAGCTTGCTTGTGCTGTATGGCTCTCTCTTGCAAAATGAACCGCTCATGCGACGCGAGCAAGCACAACTGATGCAAATTAAAACTCAGGTCAAATTAGGCAGAGTCAGTGCGGCAAAGGCAGCATTAGCGAAAGCACGCTTAGAGTTCAGCAGCGAGACTATTCGCCGTGAAGCAGATTTTGATGCCGCTGCATTGGAATACCAAGAAGGTCAATTTTTCAGTGCCGCTAAAATATTTATGACCGTTGTTGGTGCATCTTGGTCTCCTACAGACAATGATGGCTTGGCTCGCCGCGCGGCAATGCATCTCTACACACTCGCCAATGCCTTCTTGCAACGCAGTGAACTTATTGAGCTACTTGTTGCTGCAGAAAATCCACACCTCAGTATCTTGCTGCTTGATGCATTTTTGCGACGTGAATTAGCAAGTGAGCACCCGGCTGTGGATAGTCTAGCACTTGTTGTACAGGCACTTGAAACCAAACATGCCGCAGCACTTGCACCAGCGTACCGCACGACACTTGCAAGCATTCAGCAATGCCTTTTGCTTGCACGTTCAGGTGCCGCACGCTTTAAGGTCGGGGTCTTGTTGCCTTTTACGATTGATATCTTCGATGGCTCCGATTTGCCAAGCCTCGGCGAGAAAATGATGCAAGGCATCATTCAAGCTGTAACCGCATATCATCAACTTGCTGTAGGTCGCCGTATGGATGTGCTCATTCGCTCTTGTGCAACAGACGACTCGCTGACACTGCACACTATGCTTACAGACCTC
Source organism: [Chlorobium] sp. 445 (assembly GCA_002763895.1). NCBI lineage: Bacteria > Pseudomonadati > Chlorobiota > Chlorobiia > Chlorobiales > Chloroherpetonaceae > [Chlorobium] sp. 445. The sequence continues at coordinate 81,586 of NSLH01000002.1, read as the reverse complement.
ATTGAACATGACTCGGTCAATATGATTTTAGGTCCGGTCTATAGCCGCCAAGCCATCCATGTCTCGCGTATTTGTGCTGAAAAAGGTGTGCCGATGCTTACGCCCACAGCAACAGATGAAGAGATCACGCGCGACATTCCTACCAGTTTCCAACTCAATCCTACTTATGCTGTTCGCGGCAAAGCTATCGCCGAGTTTCTCCTTCAATCGCTTGGAGCGAAAACCTTCGGTGTGCTTGCGCAAGATAGCACCTACGGCAAGCTCATGGCAGAAGGCTTCCGTGATGCTGTCTTGGCAGCAGGTGGCGAAATCAAATTCTACGGCATTTTGCCTACGAAACTGCGGGGCATTGCTGAAGCACTTGCCCCTCTCAAACTTAAGGCGGACCCCAAAAAAGGGTTTCCCGAAACCGCTATCGATGCAGTCTATATTCCGATGTCAAACTTCGAAGCTATTGCAATTGCCGTAGAGCAACTCAAATTCTACAACATTAAAACCCGCATTATTGGCTCTGGCGATTGGCACGATCCTCTCCTGCTTAGTCAATATCGTGCTATTGGCGACAGCGTGATTTATGCTATCGATAGCAACATTTTACCTGACGCACCAGAAACTAAGCGTGTTACCGATGCCTTCAAAGCGCAATGGGGCATTTCTCCAAGCTTGCAATTTTGGTTTGGCTACGACGCAATGGATTTTATCATTGCTACTACGCTTGAGAAAGGCATAACTGCGCGTGCAGACATTGCACGTGCGATTCGTTCAGCGCCGCCCTACCGTGCTCATCGCTCTGAAATTTTCTTTGGTGGCGGCAATGTCAATCTGAGAATGAATGTGATGAAATTTCAAAAAGGCACAATTACACAGTTGCAATAACGAAGCTCGCATAAGACTGGCACAAGAAAAGAAAGGGAACGACCCATACTGCATCGTTCCCTTTGCCGGAGGTGCTTCACCTTCTGCAAGCACCTTCAGACAAACTTTGAGCGCCGTTAATCAATCACCCAAGTTTCATTGCCGCGTAGCAGCGCATCCAAATCGCCCTCACCTTTGGCACGTGCTGCATTGAGTTGCTCCTGCATCAAGTCTTCATAGCAGGCTCGCTCTTCACGATAGAACACACCAAACGGACGTGGTAGATAGTTCTCAGAGCCCGGTGTGTCGAAGAAACGTGCTAAGATGCTTGCCTTGACGCGGTCTGTCTCATCATGAATCCAGAGGTCGTCTGCTGAGACACTTCCATCATTGAGCTTCACGACCACTGGCTTGAAGCCATCGAGACGAATGCCTTTGTCTTGCTTTGCGCCGAAGATGAGCGGCTTGCCATGTTCGAGGAAGAGGTCGTTTTTCGGCTTTGGTGGCTTTTTCTGTGAAGGCTTCAAAAGCTCCATCGTTGAAGATGACGCAGTTTTGATAAATCTCCACAAGCGATGTGCCCTTGTGTTGATGAGCCCGCTTGAGCATCTCACGCAAGTGTTTGACATCTCTATCCATTGTGCGCGCTACAAATGTGCCTTCCGCACCAAGCGCCAATGCAACAGGATTGATAGGATGATCAATCACACCGAAGGGCGATGATTTTGTCACAAACCCTTCTTTCGTTGTAGGCGAGTATTGTCCTTTTGTCAACCCATAGATTTCGTTGTTGAACAGCAAAATTTGCAGGTTGATATTGCGCCGCAGAACATGTAGAAAGTGATTGCCACCAATTGAGAGCAAATCGCCGTCACCTGTGGCAACCCAGACATCGAGGTCAGGACGCGCCATCTTTAAGCCTGAAGCAATGGCTGCTGCTCTACCGTGAATGCCGTGAATGCCAAATGTTTCCATGTAGTACGGAAAGCGCGACGAACAGCCGATGCCAGAGACAAAAACAAAGTTCTCACGTGCAATGCCCAGTTCAGGCAAGACGGTTTGCACTTGCTTCAAGATGGAATAGTCGCCGCAGCCGGGACACCAGCGTACATCTTGCGCCGAGACAAAATCTTTTGCGGTGAGCACGGACAATGCGGGCTTGTGTGCGACACCATTTCCCGTGAGGTCTAATGCAGACATAGTTACTTCTCTCCTTATTGGTTAAGCATTTCTAAAATTCGACTCTTGAGTTCCGCCACTGAAAATGGCAATCCTTGTACCTTGCTGAATCCCACTGCAGGCACAAGAAACTTGTCGCGAATGAGGCGAACCAGCTGCCCTGAATTGAGTTCAGGAATGAGAATTTTCTCAAAGCCGTAGATGATCTCACCTAAGTTTTTCGGGAAGGGATTCAGATAACGCAGGTGTGCGTGCGAGACTTGGTAGCCTTCTTTGCGCAAATCGCGCACGGCGGTCTTGACCGCCCCAAATGTTGAGCCCCAACTGAGCACCAGCAATTTGCCGCTCGACTCGCCATTGTCAATGGTTTGCAGGGGAATGACATCAGCAATACGCTCGACTTTTTGAGCGCGCAATCTTACCATCAATTCGTGATTTTCACCATCGTAAGAGATGTAGCCCGTTTCATTTTGCTTCTCTAAGCCACCGACACGATGTTCCAGTCCCTTCGTTCCGGGAATTGCCCACGAGCGAGAGAGGTGTTCATTGCGCTTGTAGGGCAAATATGGCGCGTCGTCTTTTTCACGTGCTGGCACAAATTGAACAGGAATATCGGGTAAATCTACTGTCTGTGGGAAGCGCCAAGGCTCAGAGCCATTTGCAATGTAGCCATCGGTCAAGCAGATGACCGGAGTCATGAATTGAATCGCCAGTTTGCAGGCTTCAAAAGCCGCATCGAAGCAATCTGATGGCGATTGCGCTGCAATAATTGGCAGTGGCGCTTCACCATGTCGACCAAACATTGCCATCAAGAGGTCAGATTGTTCCGTCTTTGTTGGCAGCCCTGTTGAGGGTCCGCCACGTTGTACATCGACAATCACAAGCGGCAATTCCAGCATCATGGCTAAGCCCATAGCTTCCGCTTTAAGATCCATGCCCGGACCAGACGTGGTCGTTACTGCCAAATGCCCGCCGTAACTTGCGCCAATTGCTGCACAAATCGCCGCGATTTCATCTTCCGCTTGGAACGTGCGCACCCCAAAGTTTTTGTATTTGGCTAATTCATGCAGAATGTCGGAGGCTGGTGTAATAGGATACGAGCCCAAGAAAAGCGGCAACCCAGATTTCTTTGAGGCTGCAATCAGTCCGAACGCTGTAGCTTGATTGCCCATGATATGGCGATATGTGCCTGCAGGTAACTTCGCTTTCTTGACCTCAAAGCGCGTGGTAAATTGCTCAGTCATTTCTCCGTAGTTATACCCGGCTTTGATTGCGCGTACGTTGGCTTCGGCAATCTCTGGCTTTTTCTTAAACTTTTCTTGAATATTTTTAATCGTTGGAGCAATTGGTCGACAATAGAGCCAGTAGAGCAGCCCTAAGACAAACATATTTTTGCATCGGTCAATGTCTTTGGTGCTTAGCCCCGAGCCCTCAAGTGCCGCTTGTGTCAGGCGCGAAATCTCAATTTTATAGACATGGTAATCGTTGAGTGAGCCGTCTTCCAGTGGATTTGTCTTGTAGCCTGCTAATTCCAAGTTCTTTGCATCGAAGCCATCAGCATTAGCAATGATGAACTTTCCTTTTTTGAGATTCTTGATATTGGCTTTAAGTGCCGCAGCATTCATTGCCACAAGCACATCAATTTGGTCGCCCGGCGTGAAGATTTCTTTGCTACCAAACTGAACTTGAAAGCCTGACACGCCTGGCAGAGTGCCAGCAGGAGCGCGGATTTCAGCAGGATAGTTTGGGAAGGTGTTGAGGTCGTTGCCTAAAATTGCTGCAGTTTCGCTGAACTGCGTGCCTGTAAGTTGCATGCCATCGCCAGAATCTCCAGCGAATAAAATCGTGACATCCTCTTTGGTTTCAAGGCGCACGGATTTAACCTCACTCATAGTCTTTACTCCTTTTTCTTTTTCGGTCATAAAAAGCGCAGCCGGCAAATGTAGGGTATGCAAAGAACAGCCGTGCAGCGCAACAGTTCATTTTCAATGTGCTGCAAACATAGACAAAAAATATCAATCCTACAATGCCGCCGCACACAAGCCCTGCCACTTTGTAGTGACAACTTGCGCTCTACTTGCACTTTTCATGATGCACGAAAGTCTCTTCCGCATGCTCTATTGCTAAGAAAAGATAGAATCGATAGTTAGAATTTGGAATCTCTTGAGGCGAAAAGTATCTTAGAAAAAACTTGTCAATCTGAACATTAGGAGAAAGCTATGACGGGCCGCAATTCGTCTTACCGCAGTAACGCCTACGCCGTTGCACACAACAGTGCCGCTCATCATGATGATGTCTTGCCTGTCTTACCCAGTGCTGGCATGCGCAACGATCTCTTGCCGCCTGAGAGCATCCGACCGCTAAAAATTCTCTTTATCACGCCGAAGGGCAAAAAAGAAGAAGACACAAGCCAGAAAGCACTTTTTTCTATGGCAATTGGAGTGCTTGTCAGCATCACACCACCGCAACATGAAATTGAACTCGTCGATGAGCTTTTTGGTGATGAAATCAACTTCAATGGCGACTACGACCTTGTTGGGATTACAGCACGCACGATGAATGTCACGCGCGCCTATGACATCGCCGATGAATTTCGTCGACGCGGGAAGAAAGTGATTATGGGCGGCGTCCATGTCTCGTTCAACTACGACGAAGCCATTCAGCACTGTGATTCTGTTGTGTGCGGCGAAGCCGAAAACCTCTGGGCTTATGTCCTGCAAGATGTGGCAATGGGTAATTTGCAACCGCGCTACAATGCCACAGATTTCCCGCCTGTCAAAGAAGTACCCATGATTGATTATGAGCGTATCTTCAAAGCCAGCAAACGTGATAAAGTCGATGCACGCAAATCGATTCCAATTTACATGACACGCGGCTGCCCCTACACTTGCACATTTTGTGTAACACCAAACTTCACCGGACGGCTCTATCGCGTTCAATCTGTCGAGACCATCAAAGAGCAAATTGAAACCGCAAAGCGCGTCTGGTTCAAACCCTCACGCTATGGCAAGAAACCGTGGTTTATGTTCACCGATGAAAACCTTGGCGTAAACAAAGCCAAAATGTTTCAGATTATGGACGTGCTCAAAGAGTGCGACATCAAGTTTAGCTCTTTCATCAGTATAAATTTTCTGGAAGACAAAGAAGCCGTCAAAAAGTTGGTTGATGCTGGCTGCGCTATGGCGCTCGTCGGGTTTGAATCGGTCAATCAAGAAACCGTTGACCAATATGATAAGTGGAAGATGAACAACGTAGCAAAATATGCCCAAATCATTAAGCAGTGCCGCCAGATGGGCTTAAACATTCAAGGTAACTTCCTCACTAATCCAGCCATTGATACCTACGAAGATATGACTGCCGTCGAAAAATTCGTTGATGATAATCTCCTCATGATGCCTATTTATTCCATTCTCACGCCCTATCCTGGCACCACGATGTATAAAGAATACAAAGCCAAAGGTCTGATTGTCGATGAGGACTGGGACAAATACACGGCTCACAACCTTGTCATTCGCTGCGACAAATACGACCCGCTCGAATATCAAATTCAATACATGCGCCACTTCTTGGGCTTCTACAAATGGTCCACCATCATCAAGCGTGTGCTCCTCAATCCAAACAAAATGATTAACTTGGTAACTAGCCTCATCTTCAAGCGCAATCTTAAAGATCAGCTTCAAAGCGTGCTTAGCGGCAAGAAAGCCCCAATTCAACATCTGCTTGAAAAAGCCGCCAAAGAAAAATCTGAGGCACAAACGGAACTGACCATGAGTGCTTAACGCTCATTGCGTGCAACTTCTGTAACAGCATAACTGCATCTAGAATAGTTCGGGCGCCCTGTGCGCCCTTTTTGCTTTTGCAATCCTATTTTTGAGCCAAACCTCTCACACTTAAGCCCCAAATGCGCTTAAAAAAAAGATTTTGTTTTCTAAACCAAAGTTTTATATCATTGCAGCAAACTTTTGTTAAACTTTTTTTAATAATAAAATTAAGTAGAATATGAAAAAGATACTTTTTATTCTATCGCTTATTCTTCTTGCGCTGCCACTTTCGGCGCAAACACGCAATCCTATCACTCCCGACCAAGCCATAGAGCGACTGAAAGCAGGTAACAAGCGCTTCGTGGAAGGCAAGACCATTCACCCACGCCAAAGTCCTGAGCGCATTCGTGAAGTTGCAAAAGGACAAAAACCTTATGCCATTATCGTCGGCTGTGCTGATAGCCGTGTGCCAAATGAAATCATCTTCGATGAAGGCTTGGGCGACCTCTTCATCGTGCGCACAGCTGGGCAAGTGTCTGCTGCCGCCTCGTTTGGCAGTATTGAATTTGCTCAAGCCGTGCTAGGCGCGAACCTCGTTGTCGTGCTTGGGCATACGGAGTGCGGTGCCGTTGGAGCGTCGTGCAATTATCAAAACGCCGTGCCGGGGCACATCATCGCATTGGTCAACGCCATCAAGCCTGCAGCCTTGCGCGTTGAAGCACAAGTAAAAGCTGGGAAAGTCAAGCAAGAGGAGTTCGTCAATGCCACTGTACGTGAAAATGTACGAATGCAGGTCGAGCAACTGCGCAATTTAGAGCCGATTCTTGCCGATGCCGTTCGAAAAGGAGAAATCAAAATCGTCGGTGCAATCTATCATCTTGCAACCGGCGTTGTGGAATTTCTTCCCGAAACACTCAAACCCTAACGCAGAACTCAATCAACGAAAATGGAAATACAAGCCTTGGTTGTGTCGCTTCTTTCGCCAATGGTCTTGGCGTTCGTGCTTGGTATTGTAGCCACAGCCATGAAAAGCGACCTAAAATTTCCTGAAGAACTCTACACTTCGCTCACGATTTACCTGCTTGTTGCTATCGGCTTGAAAGGTGGCTACAAGTTGTCGATAACGCCGTTTTCTGAATTCATTTATCCCGCACTTGCGGCGTTGGTGTTGGGGATTATCATTCCGATTTGGTCGTATCAAATTCTCTTGCGTCTGGGCAAGTTTGATATTGCAAACTCGGCAGCGATTGCAGCGCACTACGGCTCGGTTTCGGCAGTAACCTTTGGTGAAGCGCTTGCCTTTCACGATAATCTCAAGGTAGCTCTGCTTGAGCAAAATCCACAGATGAGCGAAGAAGCCTTGAAACTTACGGGTGGCGTCTATGAAGGCTTTATGCCCGGCTTGCTGACGATTATGGAATTTCCTGCCATCATCATAGCAATTCTCACGGCGCGCATTGCCGCAGGAAAATCTTCCCAATCAAACGGTGAAGCCTCGCTCGGAAAAGTGATGCAAGAACTGATTGCAAGCAAAAGCAACCTGCTGATGTTAGGCTTCTTATTGGTCGGATTTATTGCAGGCAAGCGCGGCTGGGAGCAAGTGGCACCATTTTTTGATTTGCCGTTTCGTGGTATTCTCGCGCTCTTTCTACTCGAGGCAGGCTTAGTAACAGGCAGGCGTCTGGGCGACTTAAAGAAAGTCGGTGGCTTTCTTGTCGGCTTTGGCATTGTGATGCCAATTCTGCATGCCGTGTTAGGCATTTATCTTGGTAAGCTCGCGGGGCTTTCGCTCGGCGGCGCAACGATTCTGGGCGTGCTCTCGGCAAGTGCTTCCTACATTGCGGCACCTGCGGCGTGCCGTGTCGCGCTGCCGCAAGCCTCGCCGACCTATTACCTCACGGCGTCGCTTGCGATTACCTTTCCGTTCAATATCATCATCGGATTGCCGCTTTATCATTACTTTGCAAAACTTTTATACGGCATATAAGGAGGGCTCATGAAAACGGTATCACTCAAACTGCTTACCATTATCGCCGATGAAGCCTTGCAACGACGGCTTATTGAAGATGTCAAAACGCTCGGCGCAAGAGGCTACACGCTCGAGAAAGCCTACGGCGAAGGCGACAGCGGTGGTCGTATCAGTCCATGGGAAGGCGAAAACATTCGATTGGAGCTGCTCATCAGCGCAGAACTTGCTGAAAAAATTTTAGATAGACTTGCACGCGATTACTTCGACAAATACAGTATCATTGCGTATCTCTCCGATGTGCAAGTCTTACGCGGCGAAAAGTTTATTTAAGTTTGCTGTATTTTTGTGTCGTTCATAAAAACACTCAAGCGCTTGTGATACCGCGTTATTCACCGCAAGATATCGCTGCTCTCTGGACTGAAGAAGCCAAAATGCAGCGCTGGCTTGAAATTGAACTTGCCGCTGTTGAGGCACGTGTCAAACTCGGCGAGGTGCCTGAAGCAGACTATGAAGAAATTAAACGCAAAGCAAAGTTCGATGTGGCACGTGTGCTCGAGATTGAAAAGACGACCAAGCACGATGTAATTGCGTTTTTGACCAACGTTGCTGAACATGTCGGCACAGCCTCGCGCCACATTCATCAAGGCATGACCTCAAGTGATGTCTTGGACACTGCTCTTTCGATGCAACTGCGCGATGCTGGCAAAATCATCTTAGCCGATATTGAGCACTTAATGCGTGTGCTTGCCCGCCGTGCCAAAGAATTCAAGTACACCTTGCAAATCGGACGTACACATGGCGTACATGCCGAACCAATTACTTTTGGCTTGAAACTTGCACTCTGGCACGAAGAGATGCAGCGCAATCGGCAGCGGTTAAAGCGAGCCATTGAAATCGTCAGTGTCGGTAAAGTCAGCGGTGCAGTCGGCACATTTGAGCACCTTTCTCCGAAAGTTGAGGAATATGTTTGCAAAAAATTAGGCTTAAGACCTGAACCTATTGCAACGCAAGTCATCCAGCGCGATCGGCATGCTGAGTACCTTTGTACGCTTGCGGTCATTGCCGCCTCGATTGAAAAATTCTCGATTGAATGCCGGCACTTGCAGCGCACCGAAGTCTTAGAAGCTGAAGAATTTTTCAGTGAAGGACAAAAAGGCAGCTCTGCGATGCCGCATAAACGTAACCCGATTACTTTCGAGCGTCTGACTGGATTAGCCCGTGTCATTCGCGCTAATGCCATGGCTAGCCTAGAAAATGTAGCACTTTGGCATGAGCGCGACATCTCGCATAGTTCTGTCGAGCGCATTATCATGCCCGATTCTACCATTGCACTGTGCTACATCGTGCGAGAATTTTCTTACGCCATCGAGAAACTCATTGTCTATCCAGACCGCATGCTGAAAAATTTTGAGCATTCCTTTGGGCTTATTGCGTCACAATCCGTCATGCTTGCGCTGACCACAAAAGGCTTAACGCGTGAAGAGGCTTATGCGCTCGTGCAGCGCAATGCCATGCGAAGCTGGAAAGAAAAAATCCAACTCAAAGAGCTTATCTTGAATGATGCTGACATTCGCGCACAGCTCTCTGAACAAGACATTCATCAACTTTTCTCGCACGATGCATTGATGAAGAAAATAAAGAAAAACATCGACTACATTTTCAGGCGAGCTGGCTTAGACAAGCATAAGAAAAAAACATAACTCACCCTGTGCTTTCGCTTCACAGGGCTTATTGCTCTAACACATAAAATTCTCAACGGTTAAAGCGCAAAACGACCGTCTCGTCCATCCTTCTTCTAAAAAAACGACCAGCTCATCGCAGCGAAAACAAAGTGAAAAATAAATTGCGGCAGGTCGAGAAAGTTTTCTTGCAATTGAAGAAAGGGGAATATGAGTATGTCTCAAATGCAGTCCAAGCCAAGTTTATTAGACACAAGAGCAGTCGAGGTTCGCCCAGCTGCAAACTTTGCCGTTAGTGCATCGGCGGGCAACCTTAACAATGCAGAACCTTCGCAAGGCTTTGCGCTCGAGACGCTCTCGCGTGAAATTCCGCTGCCACGCGTCTTGCAAATCTGTCTCTTGCAATTTTCCACAGCTATTGTCTTCGTCTTGCTCAACAGCACGCTCAACCGCGTGATGATTGTCGAATATCAAATCGATGCATGGATTGTGGGCGTACTGATTGGCTTGCATAATCTGCTGGCTGGGATTCGTCCGTTCATTGGCTACTACTCCGATACACATCTGTTCTTTGGCTATCGGCGCACACCGCACGTCATTGTGGGCAACCTTATCTTGGTCTTCGGTGTCTTGCTCTCCGTCTACGGGTTGATGCTCGTCAAGGGCAACTATGCCATGGGCATCGGGCTGATTGTCATCGCCTTCACACTCTATGGCTTAGGCATCAATATCACTGGTACCATGTTCTATGCACTCCTTGCCGATAGCGCCGGTGAAAAACATAAAGCTAAAGCCGTAACCGTAGGCTGGTTTGTACTCATCTTCGGCGTGATTTTAGTTTCGGGTCTGGTCAGTGCTTATCTCAAAGATTTTTCTGATGAGCGCTTGATTGATCTTTTCTGGATTGGTAGTGCATTTGCGATTCTCTTTACTTGGCTGGCAATGCTGGGCACAGAAAAAACGCTTCGCCAAAGCTCATGAAATCGTCCTAAATAAGAAAAGCGATACGAGCTTCAGAGTGGCAATCAAGACGCTGCTTGCCAATAAGACCGTATATGAATTTTTCCTCTTCATGTTCATTACTGTGGTCGCCATTCAAGGTCAAGATGTGATCTTAGAGCCATTCGGTGCGGAAATTTTCGGCATGAGCGTCTCCGAGACTGCCAAACTGACACAACTCTGGGGCATGGGCACTATGCTTGGTATCCTCACGCTGGGGCTTTTCTTCGTTAATCGTATCGGTAAGAAGCGCACCACTTACTTAGGTTGCATCACTTCTGCCGTTGGTTTCTTCGTAATATGCCTCTCACCGCTGGCTGATATGGCTATGTTTAAGGCAGGTGTCTTTCTCTTGGGTGTTGGCAATGGTGCGCTCACCGTCGGCACGCTGACGATTATGATGGATATGACCACGAAAGAAAAATGCGGGCGTCTTCATGGGCACATGGGGCGCTGCACAAGCCTTAGCAAATTTCGTGGCGAATACCACAGGCGGCGCCATTCGTGATGTCTCACTTTGGCTATCGAGCAGCCACTATGTGGGCTACGCCACCGCATTTTCCATCGAGATGATTCTGCTCTTTGTCGCTATTGCCATTCTGCGTGTCATCAACATCACGGAGTTTCAAACCCGTCAGCGCCCCGCTGAGGTGCTGACCAGCGTTGTAGGTAGAGAAGACTAAACCATGTTCAGGCAATAGTAGAGCGCAGCAACATGAGGCAAAGCGCCAAGTAAGGGTTTCCCAAAAGTCGAGCATGTAGCGCCAGTTAGGCTCTCTGACCGGGTTTGTAGCGAATCACTTCGGCTTTCTCAATCGTGATTAACCCGCCCGCTTTTGCTTGCTCGAAGAGTTCTTCTACATGCTCGACGAACTTGCGCACTTTTTCTTCGACATCGACAATTTCGATAACAACTGGCAAGTCAGAAGAAATCTCGAGCAGTTTTGCGGTGTGAATAATGGAATTTGCACCGAAGCCCATCACAGCGCGCATGGCGGTGGCACCAGCGAGCCCGTATTTTTTTGCCTCAAAGATAATGGATTCGTAGAGTGGAATGGCGCCATGTTTATCAGATTCACCCACGAAGATGCGCAGCAATTTTGCATCAGGATTTTTTCAATCATAGCCCTTTCAAAATCATGTATCCCAAAAATGTCGCTACCAGTCCAAGTGTAACGCTGCTGGTTACATACAGCCCTGCATAGAGAAATTGACCATCGCGCAGCAAAGCAATGGTTTCATTTGAAAATGCCGAGAAAGTTGTAAAACCACCGCAGATGCCCGTTGCCAAGAAGAGTCGCCACTCTTGAGACAGATTACCTCTATCGCTTAGCGCAAAGACGAGCCCAATCAAAAAGCACCCTACGATATTGACGCTTAGCGTACCAAACGGGAAAGTCGACAGAAAATTCTTTTGCACTTGCTGTGCAACAAGATAGCGAAGTGTGCCGCCGATAAAACTGCCCACGCCAATTATCAACACAGTTTTCATTTCTTAGGCTTTAGGTGTGGTTGTGGTTCTTTGAGCAAACTCTGTAAGCGCGGGCTTATAGCTTTTCAATTACACGTTTGAAGATAGCGGTCATCTTCGGCTCGGCTTCGTTTGCTGCAGCGATGATTTCTTTTACATCAACAGGCTTGAGGCTTTCAGGAAAACATTCATCCGTGATAATTGAGATGCCTAACACTTCTGTGCCTTGATGATTTGCAACAATCACTTCAGGCACAGTGGACATGCCCACCACATCAGCTTGAAGCAGACGCAGCATTCGGTATTCTGCACGCGTCTCCAAACTTGGACCCGAGAGTGCCACATAGACACCACGCTGCACCTTGATTTTTAGCTCAAGTGCCGCTTCTTCTGCTAACTGAATCAAACGCTTCGAGTACGGCTCACTCATGTCGGGGAAACGCGGACCGAGTTCGTCATCATTTTTTCCAATCAGCGGATTGTCGCCAATAAGGTTAATGTGGTCGTCAATAATCATAATATCACCTTTGCGATAGAGCGGATTTAGCCCACCGCAAGCATTTGAGATGCACAGCGTTTTGACACCTAAGGTTTTCATCACACGAATTGGAAAGGTAATTTCTTGCATGGAGTAGCCTTCGTAGTAATGAAAACGCCCCTGCATAGCGACCACCTTTTTGCCACTGAGCGTTCCGAAAATTAGCCGTCCGCTGTGCGATTCTACTGTCGAAAGTGGAAAGTGCGGAATGTGTTCATATTCTAAGACAAGTTGCGTTTCAATTTCTTTAGCAAGTCCGCCAAGTCCTGTGCCAAGCACAATACCCACAGGATAAGTGTCGGTGGTCTTGGTTCGAATAAAGTCGTGTGCTTCGGTGATTTTTTTGCGCAGGTCAGTCATTTTTACCAGTTTTTTATGAGCGTCTTAAAGATGAGTTGATGCTCAACAATGTTTGCAGACAAAGAAACTGCATGTTGCACTGCCTGTTATTTTATGCTGGCGGCAAGTTTTGCTTCACGAAATTGCACCGCAAAATCCGCCACGCGTGAATAGACTTCGCGCAGTGTTTCGGCATCAGGCAAAAAGACGATTCTAAAAAATCCATCTTTTGGATCCGTACCAAACCCTGAACCATGCACAAAGAGTACGCCTTTTTCACGCAGTAGCCCTAAGACAAACTCTTCATCTGTACCCAGCTCGCCGTTTTCAAGGTTTATCTGTGCCATAGCGTAGAAGGCGCCTCGGGTTTATTGCATTTTATTGCACTGATTTGGTTTAGCATCTCAAAAGTGATATCGCGCTGCTCACGCAATCGCTGCATTGTGTCGTCAAGATAAGACGTCGCTAACGACACTGCCGTTTTGATGACATGCTGCGCTGGCATTGGGGCACTGAGCCGAGCGTCAGCTAGTTTGCGAATCGCTGCCATCAGGTCAGCAATCAGATGTGCATTTGTTACGGTCATCCATCCCAAGCGCCAGCCCGGTGCAAGGTAGTTTTTGGACAGCGATTCCATCGTAATTACAGGCAAATCATCACCAGCCAGACTGCCCATTGGCACATGAGCACCTTCAAAAATCAGTTTGTGATAGACTTCATCAGCAATTACAATCAGCCCATGCTCGCGTGCAACATTGAGCATAGCTTTGAGTGTTTCAGGTAAATACAGTGCGCCAGTTGGATTATTTGGGTTGATAATCACCAGCAGTTTCGTGCGCGCTGTAATTTTCTCACGCAGTTCATCTGCGTCGGGTTGCCAGTTGCGTTCAGGGTTTTGGTGATACTTGACTTCCACTGCACCTAGTTTTGCTGCAATTGCTGTGTAGAGTGGATAGCCCGGCGCAGGTACGAGTACTTCATCGCCCGGCTCTAACAATGCCGTGAAGACTAAATCCGCTGCCTCTGATGCACCGTAAGTGAAAATGACATCATCAGGCGTGGTTTTGATGCCGCGTCGGTACGCTTCTTCAGCGACTGCAGCGCGCGCTTCAGTGATACCAACAGATGGTGAATAGCCATTGTAACCCTCACGCACAGCTTTGGTGATAGCTTCTTGCAAGGGCTCAGGCGGTTGAAAGCCATAGAGTGCAGGGTCGCCGATGTTGAGGTAGATGACTTTGCGTCCTTGCGCTTCGATTTTTTTTGCTTCTGCAACAATATTACGAATTGCATACTTGTAATTCTGCGTGCGCTTTGCAGGCTGATAGCGTGCTGACATGGTGCAGGGTAATTTGGTTACTCTAAGCTATTGAGAATTTCATCAATGTTGGCTTTGCGCGTACTGAGAGAACTTTTGTAAGTCTCAACAGGCACTTCATAGCGTGTAGTTTTCTCTACAGACGGCGTTGCACCATCAGCATTGAGCGCAGCAGGCGATGCTGATGGCGCAGGTTGAGTAGTTGCCGGCGCCATGGTTGAAGTTGTGCTCTGGTCGGCAGCGTCATTGAGCTTCGGTGCTGCAGTTGTGCCTTCGCTTGCCGCTAAGCCGTGCTGAGTTTGGACGCGCAGTTGCTTGCGCGCCGCAATTTGATTTACAATGTAGCTATCTTCATTTGCACTAAAGGAATTCAGTAGCTCGAGTTGAGAGGAAAGCAAGAGGCGCAGTTTGCTAATAATCTCATGTTTTTGTGCATTGAGGCGCTCGATATCATCGTTCAATGCTATTGCATCACTTTTTCGCGCGCTCCAAAATCTGCGCTGCTTTCATCTGTGCTTCTTGTCGAATTAGTTCCGCTTCACGCCTGGCATTCTCTACCACACTTGCCGTCGATTGCTGTGCTTGCGCCAGTGTCTGGTGCAACATGCTTTCGACTTCCTTGAACTTTTGCACCTGCCCTTCAAGCTCATAGAGTCGACGTTTGAGCGCATCTTGCTCCGCTAAGAGCTCTTCCCACTGCTTTGACACAGTACCTAAGAAAGCTTCCACTTCTTCTGGTTCGTAACCACGCAAAGATTTGTTAAATGTCTGTTTCTTGATGTCAATCGGCGTAAGTCTCATAGCGCAATGCTTTTTTTGCGGTTCGCGTATTTCCTCGAAAGTAATCATAACTGCACTTTTCACAAGGGCATCGCCTAAAAACGTTTATGCGCCTTTTGCTATTTTGAAAGCTGAGCGCAACGCTAAGCGCAAAACGAAAAAGCGCAAAATGAAAAAGCTCCAAAAATGGAAGAGTTCTTCACGCAAAATTCAATCTATGTAGTTCTAGTCATTGTCCTGGTCATCTTCACAGGATTATTCATCTATCTCTTGCGTCTTGAAAAAAAACTCACCGCGTTGGAGCAGCAATTCTCTGAGCAAGATGACACTCAGCAAAAACGCTAAGGCACGCTTTAGCGTTTAAAACAGAGTCAGAAATAGCGTAAATTGAAAAGGCTAAGAAAAGCCACTGCACGCAGAAAATAGAATAGCAAATCACAGCACATCAAATCACTAAAAGATAAATTATCTCTAAACATGCTCAAGAATCCAAAAATGCTGGCTGGCGGTGCAATCTTGGTAGCCGTGCTTGCTTGGCTAGCTTTTACAGCACAAGAATGGGGCAACAGCACCATCGGCTATGCCGACCTTGATGAAGCCTCAAAGACGAAAAAAGTCTGCTATATCAAAGGCTACTGGGTGAAAGAGAAACCCACTGAAACCAATGCGAATGTTTTCACATTTTTATATGAAAGATGAATCGGGCAAAGAGACACGTGTAATTTACCCCAACGGTAAGCCAAACAATTTCGAGCAAGCCACAAGTATTGTGGTGCAGGGCAAGTATGAAGACGGTACGCTGCACGCCAAAGATATTCTCGTCAAGTGTCCATCAAAGTATCAATCCGAAGAAGCCGATAAAGCCAAGAAGATTTAAGTCTCTTGGCTTTCTTTTTTTTCTAATTACACTAACCGCTTCAAAGTAGTATGCCTACCGACGCCCTGTTCATGGAGTTTCTCACTGGAAAATTTATTACCATCATTGGCTTTGTTGCTGCACTTGTTGCTGTAGTAGCCTATTTCAAAGCTGCACAGTCTGAGCATGATTGGTCACTTCAGCGCGAGTGGCTCTCAATGGGACGCTATGCGTTCCTTGCCATGTTTATTGCTATCGTCATCAATGGCTTGCATCTGCTCTACCTTATTCTCACGCATCAATTCCAGTACAACTATGTCAAGAGCTACAGCGACACCACACTCGAGCTTTTTTACCTCATCTCGACTTTTTTATGCCGGTCAAGAGGGCAGTTTTATGCTATGGATGTTCTACGGTGCGCTCTTGGGGCTCTTTGTAATTCGCACTGCAAAAGACTATGAAGCTCCTGTGATGACAGTTCTAACGCTCTCGCAAGTGTTCTTGCTTTCCATGATCATGGGTATTCAAGTGCCCGGTATTGGGGTCATTGGCAGTGATCCGTTTGCATTAGTGCTCGGTGAGCCTCCTCAAGAAGGTGATGGACTCAACGCCCTGCTGCAAAATCCTTGGATGGTGATTCACCCTCCAACACTTTTCTTGGGCTTTTCTTCACTGATTGTGCCGTTTAGTTTTGCCATTGCTGCACTGTGGAAAAATAAATATGATGACTGGGTACGTCCAGCCTTGCCGTGGATTCTCTTCAGCGCCATGACACTCGGCACAGGCATTATGATGGGCGGCTACTGGGCATATAAAAGTTCTCGGTTGGGGGGGCTATTGGGGCTGGGACCCTGTAGAAAATTCCTCGCTTGTACCCTGGCTGATGATTGTGGCCCTGCTGCATACCACCCTCGTGCAAAGAAAACGCGGCTCTCTCAAACGCTTTAACCTCTTTCTTGCCATTCTTGCTTACTCAGCCATCCTCTATAGCGCTTTTCTTACACGCAGCGGCGTACTGGGCGATACATCCGTGCATTCCTTCACCGACCTTGGACTTTACAACCAACTTGTCGCATTTTGTGTCGTCTTCTTCGGCGGTGGACTTCTGTTGCTTTTCTGGCGCTTCCGAAGTATTCAATCTGCTCAATACGCCGATTCTCTCTACTCACGCGAATTTTTCCTCTTCAGCGGCTCCCTTGTGCTCATGCTCATCGGTTTCGTAGTGCTTGCAGGCACATCTACACCTCTCATTGATCAAATTTTAGGACGACCGCTTACTAAAATTGAGCCAGAGTTTTACAACAAAACCACACTTCCCCTTGCTATCATGATTGGCTTGCTTTCAGCAATTGGTCAACTGATTTGGTGGAAAAAATCGATCGCGACAATCTTGTCAAAAATCTTGCGGTACCTGTCGCATTGGCTATGGGATTTACATCCATACTGATCGTTTTTGGTATGACAGACTGGGGCATGATTCTCCTTTCCCTAACTGCTTCATTTTCGCTCTTTGCAAACGCACAAGTATTCCTGAAAGTCGCAAAAAGTAACCTGCGCTTTGCAGGTGGCTCACTGACCCATGTGGGATTAGCTTTGATGTTACTTGGTATTATTGGTTCGGGCAAGTATGATGAAAGTAAATTCGTGGAATTGCCTATCGGGCATCCTGTTCAAGCCTTCGGCAAAGAGATGACATACTTAGGTGTGGAAAAAATCGATGGTGCAAAAAATGGCTTCAAAATTCAAGTCAAGGATGATGGAAAAGAATATCTTGCTATGCCTGTGATGTATGAAACGCGCCGAATGACCGTGCAAAACCCTGAGGTCTTGCACTATCTTACCAAAGATTTTTATATCGCTCCTGTCAATTTGATGCGCCGTCCCTCTGGCGAACGTTTGGTATTAGCTAAAGATGAAGTGCAAACCCTGCAAGGCTACAGTGTGAAATTCACTGGCTTTAAGATGTATCAAGATCCGAATTCACTAAGTCCAGATGGCTCGCAGCCTATAAAGATTGGGGCGTATTTGGAAGTCAGCAAAGACAATATGGTTGAGCGCCTTGAGCCTACGCTGACGATTAAAGCCGGCACTGCTCCCGAGCTTCAACCAGCTTCGCTTCAAAGCAATTCCTCAATAAAAGTCTCTCTCATCAACATCGATGCCAACAACCGCAAAGTGATGATTGAAGTACAGGGTCTTTCACCTTCTTCATTACCTGCTGAAACACTGATCGTGGAAGCCAGTGTTAAGCCCTTTATCAATGTGCTTTGGCTTGGCACTTACATTGTATTCTTCGGCTTCTGTCTCTCGATTTATCGTCGTTGGCAAGAGCGTCAGCTTAGTGTTTCGCACAAAGCCTTGCCAAATGAATTCTCTGGCGCTACCGAGCCGTCAAAAGCAAAAGAATCTTTGATTACTTCTTCATAAGCAATAAGATATGCAATTAGCAGTGATTTTACTGACCATTATCTTTAGCCTAACACCTCAACTTTTGCTCGCACAGAAGTTACTTTCGCCTAAAATTTTTGCTAATGCACCGTCTACGCTTCACATCAAGGACTCTTTAAGCCCGATTACTTTAGATATTGAGAGCGCACCGCCTACAAAATCGCCAGCGCTTGCTGCGTTGCTTTCTTTTATTCTGCCCGGCTTGGGAGAATTGTATGCAGGGCGTTTTGAGAGTGGACAGTATTTCTTAGCGGCTGACGCGGCTCTGATTCTTGGCGTTACGACACTCACCGTCTATGGCAATATCCAACGTGAAGATTATCAAACTTTTGCGCGATTGTATGCTAATGTAGCTGATGGAAACAAGAGTAGCGAGTTTTGGCGCGATATTGCTGACTGGCAAAGCCGAGCTGCATTTAATGAGTCACGCTTGCGTCGGCGTCAATATGGTGCTATTTATGAAGTTGCCGATGATTGGCAATGGCAAAGCAATCTGCATCGCCAGCGCTACCGTGAGATTTGGGTATCGAGCGAAACTGCATTTCAGTCAAGTTATTATGTCATTGCTGCTATGGGCATCAACCGATTGCTTAGTGCAATTAACGCAGTAAGACTTGTAAATGAAGGGCAAGAAAGCAAACTTGGCTCTAACATCTTAATTTCGTCTCACGCATTTACTACACTTCCCTTACGCACAGAAGGCTTGATGCTCTCACTTTCTGCTCGCTTCTAAACACAGCTCTAACACAGCAAATCAAGTTCATTCAACATATCGATTGCAAGTGTGTTGCGTTTTTGTTATATTTGTATGACTGAACTTGTTTCCTCTCCCTGTAGAAAGAGCCTTCCAGTCAGCAAGGCTCAAAGTTTGTAGAGCAACCAACACAGTGGTTGCTGCGTCGCAAATAAGTTTAGACTTGCATATTGCCCCGAGTTCTTTAGAGGTTCTCTTAGTTATGCTCTTTATGTTGTTTTAAGCAGAGAACATTCTAATTATCTGAACGAATGAAACAAACTTATACAACACAAACCAAAACAATATGTCAAACCATAAAACTATCCTCATCGCCGATGACGAATTAAATTATGTGTCGTCTTTACGTGCTCATTTAGAAAAGGAAGGATACCAGGTTATTTGGGCACAAAATGCAGCTGAGGCAATGGCAAAAATTTCTGCCAAACCCCATGCTGTGGTTGTCGATCTCATGCGTGGGCAATCATCTGGACTTGACCTTTGCCGCAAACTTCGCATGCAGCCTGAATGGCGATACCTACCTATCATTATTTTTACCAACAAAGAAGGTGAGTCCAACGAGGTTGTCTGCCTTGAAGTTGGGGCTGATGATTTCATTCACAAGTCAGCCAGTTTGCGTGTATTTTCAGCACGCTTACGCAACATTCTCAGGCGTTATGGACGTTATGTCGAATCGCCCACGACCGATGATGTCTCATACATTAAAATCAATCAACTTGAAATCAACAAGGCTTTCTACTCGGTTCGCCTCAATCACAAAGATATTTTCCTACCACGCAAAGAATTCGAATTACTCTGGATTTTAGCTTCTAACAAAGGCAAGGTCTTTTCACGTGAGATGCTCTTGCGCCGTGTGTGGGGCGAAAATGTCTATGTTACAGACCGCACCGTTGATGTGCATATCTGCAAAATTCGTCAGCGTTTAGGGGCTTTCGGACATGAACACTTGGAGACCATCAAAGGGATTGGCTACCGAATTAAAGCGTAGTCAAAGCAAGTTGCTCGAGCATACACTCAACTATGTTACAACGCGCTCTGTTATCTCTAACTTGCAATGACGGCGCGTTACACTCAGTTTTGCTCTCGCGCCAAATGGTAAAGTCAACTTGGATTTGATATGACCGAATGAAAAGTTTGCAAATGCTGGCACAAGTTTCGGCAGCTTTTTGACATAGTCCGCAATCACTTGCTTCATTGAAAGCGAAGGTTTATCATCCTCTGGCTCAGAGTCTGTAAATTGTCCTACCACAAAGCCGTGCAATGCTTGCATTACTCCCGAATTTGCAACTTGCGAGAGCATCCTATCCACGCGGTAAGGTTCTTCGCCGATGTCTTCTATTACCAAGATACTCTTTTTCAGACTTGGCAAATAGGGTGTGCCGATAAGGGTTGTCAGCAGCGAGAGATTTGCTGCGCTAAGGCGTCCGGTCTTTTCGCCGACTTGCAGCGCTGTAGCATGATGGGAAGCGTGGTTTGGCAGTTCGCCGACAACGCTTGCCGATGTTATCATTTGCCAGAAGTGCTCTTGCGCAAAGTCATCTGGCTGTGTCATATCGGAGACAAGCATCGGTCCTAAAAATGTGATGAGTTTGCACTTTGCAAATAGTGCGCTGCAGAGCGCAGTGATGTCAGAGAAGCCTACGAAAATTTTGGGATTGCGTGCTATCATGGCGTAATCGAGCAGGGGGAGAATACGCGGCGAGCCATAGCCACCACGCAAACAAAAAATCGCTGAGACATATCGGTCAGCGAACATTTCGTTGAGGTCTTGCGCGCGTTCTTTATCCGTACCTGCTAAGTAACCATATACCTTGCGCACTGCCTTACCAAACTTGATGCGATAACCCAAACTCTCGATGTATTCGGCAGCACGCTCCAATTTGTCCTCAGGAAATACTGGGCTTGCAGGCGCAACAATACCGATAACATCGCCCTTTCGGAGACGCCTTGGTTTTAGGACGGTCAAGCGTAAAGAAGGTTGTTAGGCTTTTTGAACAGATTCGGCAATAACAATCGCACGATTGTTGTTCATCTCTACAAAACCACTTGAAATGACAAAGGTTTGCGATGATTTATCAGCTAAATCAATGCGGAGTGTACCCTCTTTCAATGCTGAAAGAATCGGTGCGTGGTTTTGCAAAATCTGAAAACTACCTACTACACCGGGCAATGTCAGACATACAGCTTCGCCTTCAAAGACCTGCTTAACTGGCGTAACGACTTCAACTTGAAAGGGCATCGTTTTAGTAACTTGGTAAAGTTTTAGCTTTCTCAACGGCTTCTTCAATCGTGCCAACCAGACGGAACGCCGCCTCAGGCAAATGGTCGTAACGACCTTCTAAGATTTCTTTGAAGCCACGAATCGTATCTTCAATTTTGACATACTTCCCTTCCAGACCTGTGAACTGTGTAGCCACGAAGAACGGCTGCGAGAGAAATTGCTGAACACGACGTGCACGCGCCACAATCGTCTTGTCTTCATCAGAGAGTTCGTCCATACCTAAGATGGCAATAATGTCTTGCAAGTCTTTGTAGCGCTGCAGAATTTGCTTAACGCCCTGCGCTACTTCGTAGTGTTCCTGTCCAACAATGTTTGGGTCAAGAATTTTTGAGGTTGAGTCCAGCGGGTCGACTGCAGGATAAATTCCCATTTCAGCGATTTGACGCGAGAGCACGGTTGTAGCATCAAGATGTGCAAAGGTTGTTGCTGGCGCGGGGTCTGTTAGGTCATCAGCAGGCACATAAATGGCTTGCACAGAAGTAATCGAACCTTTCGTTGTTGAGGTAATGCGGTCTTGAAGCGCGCCCATCTCTGTTGCCAGTGTCGGCTGATAGCCCACCGCACTCGGCATTCGTCCTAAGAGCGCGGAGACTTCTGACCCTGCTTGTGTGAAACGGAAGATATTATCAATGAAGAGTAAGACATCTCGCCCTTCTTCATCTCGGAAGTATTCAGCAATAGCAAGTCCTGTAAGTGCCACGCGCGCACGTGCGCCCGGCGGTTCATTCATCTGACCAAAGACAAGCGCTGCATTTTTAATCACGCCGGATTCTTCCATTTCCAGCATGAGGTCGTTACCTTCACGCGTGCGTTCTCCAACGCCTGCAAAGACAGAATATCCACTGTGAAATTTGGCAATGTTGTTGATGAGTTCTTGGATAATCACCGTTTTACCGACGCCTGCGCCACCGAAAAGCCCTGTCTTACCGCCTTTCGTGTAGGGCTCCAGCAAGTCAATCACTTTGATGCCCGTCTCAAGCATTTCAGCTTTCGTTGTCAGTTCTTCAAATGCCGGAGGATGGCGGTGAATTGGATACTTTTTGGCACTTTTAATCGGTGGTTTGCCATCGATAGGCTCACCGACGACATTGATCAGTCGCCCAAGTACCGCCTCGCCTACAG
Source organism: [Chlorobium] sp. 445 (assembly GCA_002763895.1). Taxonomy (NCBI): domain Bacteria; kingdom Pseudomonadati; phylum Chlorobiota; class Chlorobiia; order Chlorobiales; family Chloroherpetonaceae; species [Chlorobium] sp. 445. Next base: position 59,237 of record NSLH01000002.1, on the reverse strand, counting down.
GTGTTTGAATTGGCGCATTTGTGTTAATGACTTTTGTGCCACGCGTCAGACCCTCAGAAGTGTCCATCGCGATCGTGCGCACACGCTCTTCACCAAGATGCTGCTGCACTTCAAGCACAAGTTCACTGCCATCAGGACGCTTGACGGTTAAGGCGGTCATAATCGCTGGCAGGTCACCGTTAGGAAAATCGACATCAATAACGGGACCGATAATTTGAGAAATAATACCTTCTTGCATTTGGAAAATTTGAGATGTTAAAGCCTTGGATAGAAAACTTGGGCATCGCGCTTTTGATGCAAGCCGAAGCCTGCCGAGCCACCTGCGGGACTCGAACCCGCGACCTGCTATTTACGAAACAGCTGCTCTACCGACTGAGCTAAAGTGGCAAAAATTTTGAAATTCTAATATACAACTTACTGCTTTTTTTCTCAAAGTCTCCAAGAAGGACATTCTCATTTTGCGATATTCTGAATTGAAATTGCTCAAGCACACTGTATTTTGCTGAACGTCTCACGCGCCTGCGTTCACGAATATGCGTAATACTTGTACTCTGTTGCACCAAGTTTTTTACTTGCTACGATGCGAAGTGTTGAGAAAGCACTTGTCTTGCCCGACGTTCTGCACATGCTCTTTAAGCCAAATGATTTGCAGAGCGCTAACTTTGCCGTAACACCACAGAGGCAACACAAAAACATAAGCAATATCCAAAAAGGCAACATTTGCAATGTTAAAGTCACAAAACACATCACCTTATAGGAGAAAGGTAGCATGAATAGAACTGTACTTGGTAACATCATTCGTGGCTCACTTTTAGAAGGGCTTGATATGAAGCTCTTGGAGCATGTTCCGCTTGAGAGTATCAGAGCTGGAAAATTTCTTGTCGTGGAAGGCGAGCAATACGATTTTTTCTCTATTATCACCGATATGCGTCTTGCGGCTAAAAATGAGGACTTGCTCTCCAGCCCACCTAACTTTCATCATGACTTAATTCGGCACATTGTTTCTGGCACGCTGACCTACTCGATTGTCTCGCTGCATCCGATGCTCATGCGTGAAAAACACAAGGACGCTGTGATAGAACCAGTTAAGACCATCCCCCCTCACTTTGCTGCTGTAGCTGAAGCTACTGATGAAGACATTGCTAGCGTATTCGGCACAGAATCACGCAACGAAACCGAAAAGCGCAAATTCTTTTACATTGGCACGCCGCTCAATATGTCGCAACCTGTTTGCCTTGATTTGGAACGCTTTGCCGAGCGCAGTAGTGCAGTCTTTGGTCGCACAGGCACAGGCAAAACCTTCATTACGCGCTTATTGCTTGCTGGACTTATCAAAACCGACACAGCAGTTAATCTCGTCTTTGATATGCACAGTGAATATGGTACAAAAGGCACATCTGAGGCTCCGGGGCAATCTTCTGTGAAAGGCTTGCAACCGCTCTTTGCCTCACGCGGCAAGGTCAAAATATACTCGCTCGACCCTGCCAGTACCCGAAGTCGTGGTGCATACTGCGATCGTGAAGTACGCCTTGGCACCAACACAATTGAGCCAGAAGACATTTTGCTTTTGCAAGATGAACTGGGGCTCCCCCCAACAGCTGCAGAATATACAAGCATTCTCAAAGGCGAGTTTGGGGAAGATTGGTTACGCCACTCCATGAATCTGATGGACAATCCAGAAGAAGCACAAGAATTTGCAAAAAAGAAAAATCTCATGCTGAATTCTATGCAAGCCCTTTTGAGACGCTTGCGTAGACTCCGCTCAGTGTGCGAATTTCTAGATTTTAGTAACAATAAAGATAAGTTGAATGTCATCGAAGAACTTATTAAGGATTTGCAGCGCGGTGTCAGTGTCGTTATCGAGTTTGGTAAATATGACAACATGCTTAGCTACTTGCTTGTTGCCAATATCATCACGCGCCACGTCGAGAAAGCCTACAAAGATGCAACCGATAAGTATCTGTGCACACAAAGCTTACAAAATAAGCCAAAGCAACTTGTCATTACCATTGAGGAAGCACACAAGTTTCTCAATCCGCGTGCTGCCTCGCAAACCTCGTTTGGCAAAATCGCACGAGAACTGCGAAAGTATTATGTCTCGCTTTTGCTTGTCGACCAGCGCCCCTCTGGTATTGATGATGAGGTGCTCAGCCAAATCGGCACGAAAATCATTGCGGCACTCTCCGATGAAAAGGATATCAATGCGGTGCTGAGCGGTGTCAGCAATGCTGGTGGCATGCGCAATGTTTTAGCAAGTTTAGATACGCGCCAGCAAGTCTTAATTTTAGGTCATGCCGTTCCAATGCCTATTGTTATTCGCACGCGCAACTACGATGCTGATTTCTATGCAGCAATAGGCTTCACAGAGGGACGCGCTAGACAGGAAAAAGTAGAGCACTTATTTAAAGCAATGTTCCCCGAAGAGTGATGCTATCAGGAGAGTTGTACTAGACTCGTGTTGGATGCAGCGGACTTTTCAACACGCTTGTCATGATGATGAAGCGTTGGCTCAATGCGTAGAGCAAAAGTGCGCTTGTGCAAGCAATGATTATCGAGGCAGGTCTAAGGCTGGTTTAAAATAAAAAATGTGGCTGGCATACGTCCCCCACACCGTATGCCACAGGCCGCGGGCGCGACCTGTTTGCCACTTGTGAACACAAAGATAAACGTTCAATCTGAAAAACGCAAGAACATGCAAGAAAATTTTTTCATTTTTTTAATTCCAGTTGCGTAAGACTTCCACAAGCAAGCGTACCCCAAAACCTGAACTACCTTTGCTTTGTCCACCACCCATTGATGGAAATGCAGGACCAGCAATATCAAGGTGCGCCCACGCGCGATGATCGCCGATGAATTTTTCCAGAAACTTTGCCGCTGTAATTGCCCCTGCTCCTCTACCACCTGTGTTTTTGACATCAGCAACCTCAGATTTGATTTGCTTGTCATAATCGTCCCAAAGCGGCAGGCGCCATACTTTCTCTCCAGAGCGCAGCCCAGCTCTGTAGAGTGCATCAGCAAGTTGATCATTGTTGCTAAAGAGCCCTGCGACAGGATTGCCCAGAGCAATAACGCACGCACCGGTCAGCGTTGCAAGGTCAATGATTGCATCTGGCTCATACTGCTCTTTGATGTATGTGAGCGCATCAGCCAGAATCAGTCGACCTTCTGCATCGGTGTTATCGATCTCGACTGTAATTCCAGAGTAAGTGGTTAATACATCACCTGGGTTTTGAGCTGTGCCACTGGGTTTGTTATCCGTTGCTGGGATAGCGCCAATAACATGAATCGGCAGTTTCAGGCGTGCAATTGCTTCTACGGCACCAATCACATCAGCGGCACCCGACATATCAGCTTTCATATCGCCCATATTTTCTGACGGTTTGAGCGAAATGCCACCTGTATCAAATGTTACCCCTTTGCCGATGAGAGCAATTTTGGCTTTCGCTTTGCCTGCAGGCTTATACTCCAAAATTGAGAACGTGGGCGGCTCACTGCTTCCTTTATTGACGCCAAGCAACCCGCCGAAACCCAGTTGCTGCAATTTTTCCTTACCAAATACGGTAACCTTGTAACCATACTTTTTGCCAGAAGCCTTTGCAGCATTAGCTATATCTGTTGCTGTCATATAATTACTCGGGGCATTGATAAGGTCACGCACCATAGACTGCGACGTGGCGATGATGTATCCAACATCAGCACCGTCCTTGACGACGTCGAAGTCTTGTTCGGTTGTGAAAAGTATTAACTCTTTGAACTGCGCTTTCTTTTCAGGCTTGAAGGCTTTACCTTTCTTCAACTGGCTGACTTTGTCTGTCTTATGTGCAGTATATTCATACAATCCGTACTCAAATCCTTCGACGACAGCTTGCGCCACATAGGAGAGGTCTTCATTCAAAGTTTGAGCGAGCGTTTGCACATTTGTGAGGTCGATGCCAGCTTTTACGAGTTGCATTTCTCTAGCTTTGCTGGCAAATGCCGCAGCAGCTTTGCGAATAGACTCCAGTGAAGTCAGTTCGCCGAGTCCTAATAAAAAAACTCGTGTGGCTTCAATAGTGTCAGACTTTGGATACAGCATCAGAATATCGCCTTCACCAGCTTTGAAATCGCCATTTATTCCAGCCGTGTTGACGCCGACAATTGCAGAAAGCGCGCTTAGCTCTCTTTCACGCGCTGCTTTAGAGATAAAAAATCCTGCCGCATCTAAGACTTGCGAGCGAATGTCGACTTTTGAAATAACAACTCTCATTGTTGAAAGTATTGTAAGTTGAAGTGTTAAAGTTTGAATCTTTTAAGATAGAGTTTTTGATAGCACAAGACAAAGTTATGCATCTGCTCTTTGAGGCTACACTGTATCTCTGACAATCTGCTGACGACTTCTTGCAGGTTGCTTACAGTTTTATCTCCACACCATGCTTTGTAGCTGCATCATTGAGCGCCTCTTTCCACTGCTGACGCTGTTCTGCAGACAGGCGATCTAATCCGATGTCATATTCATCGCCAGACTTCAAGCGCAGTGTCATTGCGCTAACTTCAACACGAATAAAAGAAAGGTCACGCCAGAAAAATTCGATTTCAGAGAGATGAGAGGTCTTAATGGTAATGCCGTTAGGGTTGAGCGCCACAAAAAACTTAGGTTGCTTGTGTGTATGCCACCACGCTAGCCCCAGCCAGCATATTGAGATGAGAGAAAATGAGACCAGAAAAAATGTATCACGATACACCAGCAACACTAAGCCGCCAATGATTAGCCAAGAGAGCGCCATGAAGATTTGTGTGCCAAGATGGGGAATTCGGCTCTGCGGTGTCTCTAAGTACAGTTTCAATTCCGTCATCACTTATTCTTCGGTTTGTTCTACGCTGAGAGCGGGTACGGCTTCAACATTTGCCGCAATCAGGTCATCTAACTTGATAGAAAAGTCGAGTGGTGTGCCATCTAACATCTTAATTTCAACTGGCGGAAATTTCTGCCGATGCTGCTCGAACGCAAAAGACCACTTTGCTTGTTCCTGTTCATCAAATTCCTTCCACGAGCGAATGCCTCGGCACTTCGGGAAGCGTGTGCAACTAAACCATAGCCCACGCTTGCTCTCACGTAGATACATCGGCGCATTGCACTTTGGACAAGAGACTGTGGTTTGCAGTGGCGGTAGTTTCGGCGGAGCAATTCTGCCATACTTATCCAGGTTCAAAATACTGTCACAACTTGGATAATTCGTGCAAGCTAGAAACTTCCCAAACTTGCCTTGCTTGATTACCATTCGTCCTGTTTCACACTTCGGGCATTTGATGCCGGTCTCAACTGGTGCGGCTTTGGGTACAGCAATTGGCTTGATGTTTTTGCATTTCGGATAGCGCGAACAGCCTAAAAACTTGCCCGACTTTGTCCATTTGACAATCATTCGTCCTTCGTGGCATACGTCGCAAATTTCAGCATTGTCGTTCTGCGGTAGAATTGGAGCGGCTTGGCGCAGTTGCAAGGCTTTCTCAAACGGCAAGTAAAATCTATCGAGCAATTTTTCATACTCATCTTCACCTGTAGCAACTTTATCGAGGTCATCTTCCATTTTCGCCGTGAACTCTACATTGAAGAGTTCAGGGAAGTTGGCTACAAGAATTTTTGAGACATCTTTGCCAAGTTCAGTCGGGAAAAGTCGGCGGTCGCGGATTTCAACATAATTGCGCTCGACGAGGGTCGACATAATCGTGGCGTATGTTGAGGGTCGACCAATGCCGTAGTTGTCAAGTTCTTTGACCAAACTGGCTTCAGTGTAGCGTGCAGGTGGTTTTGTAAAGTGCTGTGTTTCTTTGAGCGCAGCCAAATTCAATTTATCGCGCTCTTGTAGGTTTTTGGGCAAGAGCGTACGGCTCTCATCGCTCTCGCCTTCTTCTTTGGTAGATTTGCGCTCTTCATAATCCAATTCTTTTGCATCGCCAAACACTTTGAGGAATCCTTCAAAGAGCACCACACTGCCTGAAGCGCGGAAGAGAAACTCTTGCTCGTTGTCCAAAATATCGACGCTGGTTTGCTCCAGTTCTGCTGGCGACATCTGCGAGGCAAGGAAGCGTTTCCAAATGAGTTCGTAAAGCCGAAATTGATCACGGTTGAGAAAACGCTCTACGGCTTTAGGTGTGCGGTCAACCGCTGTAGGTCGAATGGCTTCGTGTGCATCCTGCGCACTTTCCGACGACTTATATTGAATAGGCATCTCCGGAATAAACTCACTCCCGAACTGCTTGCTGATGAAGTCGCGCGCTTCGCTTTGTGCTTCTTTGCTAATGCGCTTGGAGTCCGTACGCATGTAAGTAATTAACCCTACTGCACCATCAGCGCCAAGTTCAATGCCTTCATAAAGCTGTTGCGCAAGCAGCATAGTCTTCTTTGAGCCAAAACCAAGTTGATTAGACGCCGCTTGTTGTAGCAGTGATGTTGTAAAAGGTGCAGGCGGATTGCGTTTGGTCTTGCGCTTGCGAATCTCAGCAATGGCATAAAGTCGTGATTTAATTCTTGCAGCAAGCGCTTTAGCGGTTTCTTCATTTGGAATCTCCACATCCTTGCCGCCCACTTTAGTCAGCTTGGCGACAATTTTTTCACCGCGCTCGGTCAGAAACTCGCCGATGATAGACCAATACTCTTTGGGCTGAAACGCCTCGATTTCAGCCTCACGCTCGCACACAAGACGCAGAGCCACGGACTGTACGCGCCCTGCTGAAAGACCGCGCAGTACTGTCTCCCACAGAAAAGGACTCACTTTATAGCCCACAATCTTATCCATGGCTTGACGCGCTTGCTGTGAGCGCACGAGGTTGTAATTAATCTCACGTGGCTGTTCAATTGCTTCGCGTACAGCTTTGGGCGTAATTTCGTTGAAGAGCACACGGTGCGTCGGCTTATGCAGGTCTTCTAGTTCATTTGCAATGTGCCATGCGATTGCTTCACCCTCACGGTCTGGGTCGGTTGCAATCAGCACTTCATCAGCCGCTTTGGCAAGTTTTTTCATCTCTCGCACCACTTTTTCCTTGCCTGCAATGATTTCGTAACGTGGTTCATAGTGATGCTCAAAATTGATCCCAATTTCTTTGCGCGGCAGTTCTTTGATATGTCCAATCGAGGCAAAAACAGCGAAGTCTTTTCCTAGGTACTTGTTAATTGTTTTGGCTTTGGAAGGCGATTCTACAATGACCAGACGCTTGCCTGTTGCATCGCCCTTAAACTGTACATCATCATCGCTCTGCACAGCACGTTTTACGGGCGACTTTTTTTCGCTCTTTGCTTGATGATTTTCTGATGCAGACTCTTGACTAATCGATTTCTTTTTTGCTGGCATACGCCTACTTCCGTTTAACGACAACGATTCAAGAACTACTACTTATCTGAACAAAAAAGGTTCCAAAATTTGGTCAAAGATACTTGGCAATACGACAAAATCAAATGTTTATACATCGCTCTTCAAGCTCCAGCGCCAACGCTATGCGCAGCAGCCTGTAAAATCAAGGGTTTTCAGCCACTCGACGATGATAGCAAATAAAAAAGGGATTGATAACTTTTCAGCATCAATCCCCTACTGATCCCCTACTGATGGGTCTTTCTCAGATACTCACCTTAAAAATCCTCTGGACGTGCCACAGCTTTGTGTTTCTTAGACATCTGCACGCTGGCAGATGCTGAACCTGCTGCAAAGGTACTGACATCGCCCACATTGCCTGTAACATAGGTATTGACAGGTACAATCGTACGCGTTGTGCCAGATACATTGATTTCAAACACGCGCCAAGCGTTGCCTGCAGCATTCGCTGGTGGCGTCGGTGGTGAAAATTCCCTTATCAGCCCAGTATTATCAAACACCTGCACAAGCGCTGGCGAATTTACAATACCTCTGAACCCATTTGCACTTTGATCAGAATAGTTGTGCACAGAATACCGATAGACCCCATCTCGAAAAGCCGCAATAGTGATGGTCTCCGGTCCATAACTGGTTATATCATCCACATCAAGTTCCACATTGCTGTTTGTCGGTCCCTTATTTGCAAAATAGCAGATGAATCGACTTGTGCCTGTGAGCGGTCCGGTCAGATAAGAATCTAAATCACGAGGATTTTCTCCCCATGTCAGCACGATGCGAAATGCACCAACAGCAGGGCGCTGCACAATCGTCGAGGGTGGTAATGACGTGGTGCCAGTTGGATTGAAGACGACATTACGAATCACTTGTGGAATAAAGCCAGACGCCCGAACGATGCAAACAAATGTGCCACTCGGTGCATTGCGAATGGTGAAATTGCCATTTGCATCAGTAATTGCACGCACAGCGGTTAGTACAATCGATGTATCTGTACCGAAATTGAAACTCACGGTAGCATTTGCAAGTCCTCGACCTGTTTGAGAGTTGAGAATTTGCCCTGATACCGTCGCTGGTCCAAGGAGCGTATCGATGCGGCGCGCATTGGCTGCAATGTTGAGCCCAGTCACTTCACGCGCAGTATAACCTGCAGCAGAAAGACGCAGCGCGTATGCACCACTTGGGATATTGCGAATCACATAACCGCCTGTGTCATTCGTGGTGGTGGTAAAAGTCGGTGAGCTTTCCCCTTGTTTGACGAGGGCAACAGTAGCATTGCGCACACCAATTTGAGATGTATTGATGACCTGACCAGTAAGTTCGCTTTGGGTGTCAACGGGGTTGTCGCTACTGCCCGAACATCCTATCCATAACGGTAGAGACAGTAACACAAAGAGCGAAAGAAAATAACGGTAGTTCATAGCTATACTCCTTACTTTTAGGTTAAACCGACACAACCACGACCTCTGATTTGGCTGTATCAGCACCACAAAGTTAAGTCTTTTTGTCTGTCAAAATGCATAAAAAGTTAATAGAATTCTAGACTTAGTCTAAGAGATACAGTTATGCATCGTGATAGACTTTGAGGACTGTATCGCGCAGTTTGGAGCCGACTGTAGAGCAAGTAAAGTAGATAGCATCTGCAAGTTCTTCTGGCTTTATCCACGACTTGTAATCCGCATTGGGCATGGAGGCGCGGTTTTGTGGTGTGTCAATAATGCTTGGGACAATAACCGATGCGCTAACACCTTTGGGATTGCCTTCAGCATTGAAGAGTTCAGCGAGACGAAACACCAGTGATTTAGACAGTCCATATGCCACTGCGTAACTGCCGTTTTTAAGATCAAGACCAGCGCGTGCGCCAATGAACACCACATTTCCGAACCCTTGCTTGAGCATCTGCTCAAAGACCGGCTTTGCTGAAAAGAACGCCGATTTGAAATTGAGCCGAAACATTTTGTCTAATGCTGCCTCATTTGTCTCTGCTAGATTCCCCTTTGCAAAGCCACCAACCAAAAAAATCCCAGCATCAATACGCTGATGCTGTGCTGCCGTACGCTTTACAAGTTCCCCTATTTGTTCTTCTTGTGTTACATCAATCGTGTGCGTTTCTGCGTCAGGATATGCTGCGAGAAATGCGGTGTTATCGTGTCCGGGTTCAAGCGTGGCGATAACATGGTAGCCTTCGCTTAGAAATTTCTTGGTTACTGCTGTGCCCAGATTCCCAGCGGCACCTGTGATAAAAGCAATTCTTTTCACAGCGGTTGCATCTTGCGCCATATCGCTTTGCGTGGCTTTTGGTTAAGTGATTGAACATAGCAGTTCCATGTCCGAATGGCATAGCTCAGCGGCGCATGGTCTGCCAAAAAATTAGGAATAAGAAACGATTGTTGAAGTTCAGAAATTTTTTCAAACTCAGTGGCTCTAACGATCTTACGAGTGCTTTCAGAGCATGCTTCAATGCATGGCGCGACAGGTAACTGGGCATCACAGACACCATTTCATCACGCTCATTGATAAACTGCAGTCGCCCAATATGCCGAAACCATCGCACAGGTGGCACATGCGGCACAATATCTTCACCAAGTACAACGCGGTATGTATTGCGCGAGAAGGGATAGGTAAGAAAGCGTTGTAGAAAATTTAGGTCACCCACGCGCGGCGAGCCAAACGTGTATAGTCCTTGCACTGGAAGCACAGTCTCACGTGTCAGTTTGTCTGCCGCAAGCGTTGCTAACGCTGCACCAAGACTGTGCCCTGTTAGCCAAATTCTGCGTGGCTTTTGCATGTAGAGTGAGGCTACATGCGCCTCCAGTTCTTGCCAGACACTCTCAATTGAGCTCAAAAATCCACGATGCACTTTTTGCTCCAGCACCATCGCTGACCGGGAAAAAATTAAAATCAGTTATCAAGTCTTGAACACTGTCCCAAAAACTTTGTAACTCTGTGCCACGAAATGCAATCAATAGTATCTGGTCTGTGTAAGCCACAAAACACCACAAACTTTCTTTTTGAAATGTCTTTACCTTTGCGCCCGTCTCATGCAATTCGGTTTCGTCAAAGACTTTCTGGATAAACTCTACATCTGCATACGCAAGCAATGCAACTTCTGCAAGCCACCATGCATTGCAGTTGTTAAAAGTCATGGCATCTGGATTGAAGCGGTGCGACTTCCAATTCTGGAAATAGTGATGCTCATAACTTGGCGGGCGCAGCGCGGCAAGTGTGCGCGGTGGCAGTGGCTTTTTCACAAGCTAAGATATTTCCAAGTAAGGTAACTCATAAAGCCTGTGCCGACTCGCAAGGCTTCTTCATCAATATCAAACTGCGTCGAGTGAATGTTATGCACAATGCCACGCGTGGCATTGCCAACACCCAACTGCCAGAATGTACCCGGACAGGCCTGTAAAAAGTAAGCAAAATCTTCTGCGCCCATAATTGGCTCAGCATGCAGTGCATTTTCTTCGCCTACATATTCTTTTGCCGCATGAAACGCAAATTCCGTCATGGTTTTGTCGTTAATGAGTACCGGGTAGCCTTTGCGAATTTCAATCTCCGCTTCTACGCCCATTGCCTTGCCTGTAAAATGGACAATATCTTTGAGACGCGCGTGTGCAAGTTCTCGGAGCGATTCGTCCATTGTGCGCAGTGTGCCCATCATGTGCACTTGATTTGGAATGATGTTCGTGGCACTGCCGCCGTGAATTGCCGTGATGCTTACCACAACTGCCGCAGAAGGTGGCATATTGCGACTGACAATCGTTTGCAGCGAGGTTACAATTTGCACCGCTGCCACAATCGGGTCACTTGCACGGTGTGGCGCTGAGCCATGTCCGCCTTTACCTTTAACGCTAATATAGAGTTCATCAGCCGCAGCCATCATCGCCCCTGCATAAAAACCAATTTTCCCGACCGGCACTTGCGGAATGCAATGCTGCCCAAACACCGCATCAGGCGGTCGATCTCTAAACACACCCTCATCTAGCATTGGCTTTGCGCCCCCCGGAATTTTTTCCTCAGACGGCTGGAAGATGAATTTGACTGTGCCTGCAAGATGACAGCGAATTGTACTTAGCACTTTAGCTACGCCTAACAACGCGGCTGTGTGCGCGTCGTGTCCGCATGCATGCATTTTGCCCTCAATCAGCGAGCGGAAATGATGCGATGTCTCTTCAGGCATAGGCAGAGCATCCATATCCGCACGCAAGGCTACAACTTTAGATTGTGCAGTTGCTCTATCGCCTTTGAGATGCGCCACGATACCTGTTTTTGCAACCCCACGCTGTACCTCGCAGCCTAAGCTTTCCAAGTACTCTGCTACAATGCCCGACGTGCGCACTTCCTCATAGGCTAATTCTGGATAGCGGTGAAAATCGCGCCGCAGTGCCACCAGCTCCTCAAAAATTTTATCCGTCTCTGCTGAAATGATACCTTTGATGGCTTCATGTGTCATCAGAGCATTTTTCTCACTCTGCATCAGAGTTACATTTTCCATGCCTTTACCAATAATCCTGTTCCACTTTGATGCGATATATGCATATCCAAGTAGTTCAACACAAATGCAACTGGATATACAACGAGATAATAAAACGGTAGGAGCGTGAAAAAAACTTGTGAGACGCCGAGCAGTTGAATCGGATACTTCATTGAAAGACGCCATGCTAAACTGCCGGGCTTGCCGTAGGTGTAGTAGGCTTCCACGCGCTGAAACCCTGCCATTTTTAATTTTTGCTCGATATCTTCAAGACTGTAGCCATCTCGCACATGTTCATCAATGAACCCATGCGTGTGTCCGTCGTGCTCTTCGTGGTCGTGATGCGCATCCGAGCCGCCTTTATCGGAGGGCGTGGAAATTAACAGCAGTCCACCTTTTTTCATAGAGTTGAAGAGGTTGCGAAATACACCGACATCATCTTCAATGTGCTCCATGACATCAATCGACAAGACAAGATCAAATGCATTAGGCTCACAGAAAGTGGTCAGATCTGCAGTTTTGAAGACAACGTTCGTTTTACCAATTGTCTGAAAAAATCGGTTGCAATCTTCTACTTGCTCAGCTTTGACATCCACAGCAAGAATTTGCCACGCTTGATTGAGATGAGAAAGAAAATAGACATACTGTCCAAAGCCAGCACCTGCATCTAAGATGCGTGCACCGTTTTGCTGCGTACTTGCCCACGCTTTGAGCTCACGGTGCACATACCAGGCACGCAAGAATAACAAATCAAGCAAACGATAAAAGACTTTACGCAGAAAGGGCGTTTTGTTAAACACCTTGCCCAGACTGCGCTTAATCGGGTCATATTGCATGCATTATGAGCGAAAAATGAAATAAACCGCTGCAAAGATACAGAGTGCAGCCCAAAGATAGTCAAGTTTGAGCGGCTGTTTTATGAAAAATACGACAAACGGCACAAAGACTATGAGCGAAATTGCTTCTTGGAGAATCTTGAGTTGTGCTACGCTATACTCTGTGAAGCCAATGCGGTTGGCCGGCACTTGAATGAGATACTCAAAGAGTGCAATAAACCAACTTACAATAGCCGCTACATACCACGCCTTACCGCTTAAGTCTTTAAGATGTCCGTACCAAGCATAGAGCATGAATAGATTTGAGATAGCAAGAAGCGTAGCGGTTTGAATGATAATCGGAATTTTCATCTACTGACTGGTGTAAAGTTGTATGTTGTAGAACTACTAGGAGCTAAACCTATGAGCATACTGAAGTGCGAATTCAACATCGTGAGCAGATGCATTTATACTGCTGCAAGTTGCTCGGAGTCTTGTACGCCCAGGGTTTCATAGATTTTGAGTGTAGCGCGTGAGCTGTTCAGCGTATAGAAATGAATGCCTTTCACGCCGTTATGCATTAAGTCTGCAACTTGCTCTGTTGCCCAGTGCACCCCGACTTTTTCTACATCCGCTTCATCCTTAACACGGTTGATAGCCCGTAAAAGTTTGGCTGGGAAACAAGTTCCAGGCGAAAGCTCCGCCATGCGGTTCATGCCGCTGCGTGTCGTAATTGGCATAATGCCCGCAATAATCGGCACACGAATGCCAGCAAGTTCGCATCGCTCGCAAAAGTCATAAAAGTAGTGATTGTCAAAAAAGAGTTGCGTAACAATGTAATCTGCACCAGCATCAACTTTCATTTTGAGGTAATCCATTTCCTTGAGCCGATTTGGCGTTGCAGGATGTCCTTCAGGAAAACCCGCTACCCCAATGCCCATGTGTGGAAAATGCATTTTGATAAATGAGACAAGTTCAGCTGCAAACTTGAAGTCTTGATGTTCTGGCGTCCAATTCGGCATATTTTTGGGCGGGTCACCTCGCAAAGCAAGAATGTTATGCACGCCATTTTCATCGTAGCGTTTGAGAATTTGATAAATCTCCTCTTTGCTTGAGCCGACAGTCGTAAGGTGAGAGACTACAGTTAGACTCGTTTCTTGCTGAATACGCACGACAAGGTTATGCGTGCGCTCCCGTGTTGTACCACCTGCGCCGTACGTGACGCTCACATAGGAGGGCTTCAGGGTCATTAAATCTGCAATCGTGTGAAAGAGCTTATCCCAATCGGCTTCCTGCTTAGGCGGGAAGAACTCAAAACTGAAAGCTGCTTTATTAGATCGCAGAATATCTTTCACTAGCATAGCGTGTCGTGCAATTGTCTGTTAGGAAAACTTAAATATACAACGCTTGTGTGCTTTAATAAAGGTCTAAATTACTCCTAAGCCAAGCAGCAGGGCAATCAGTATCAGCATTGTGGCAACAGTTCGCTGCACCCCGCGCATCGTAACTTTTTCGACCAATCTTGCACCAAGAAACGCACCTAGAAACGCAAACAAGATGCAAGACACCAGCGTCAGCACATTTTCTGAAAGTGCCGCCCATGCCAAATGATGTTGATAGACAAGCAGTCGTGAGATGTCAATCATGCACGCAATTAGGATGCCAGAGGCAAGAAATGTCTTTTTCTCTAAGTTGCATCGTAAAAGAAACATTGTCCGCAATGCTCCTTGATGCCCAGAAAGCCCACCAAAAAAACCGCTAAGTGCGCCGCCAAGCAAAAGATACTTTCGGTCAAAAGCAAAACGATCTTCACTCTCCTGAAATTCTAACAGCGCAAACACTATCATCAAAATTGCCAGTGTGAGTTTAACAACTGAAACCTCTGCATTCGTGCCAAATACTTGGTAGGTCAGAACTGGAGGCAGCGTTGAGAGTGTTGATAAGACATTTGCGCCTAAAAATGACGCAACAATTGCAGGCAAGCCAAATTTCAGCACCACTTCTTTATCGGCAAACTTGCCCAGCAGCGAGAGTTTGAAGAGATTGTTAGCAAAATGGACAACAGCTGTCATCATCACAGCAATTTCAACAGGAAAGAACAACGTGAAAGCGGGGAGAAGCAGCATGCCAAGACCAAAACCAGAGAAAAGCGTCAGAAGTGAAGCCAGAAGAGAGACGAGGGTAGGGACAATAACTTCCAATCGCTGTGCTGTTTTTTTACACTGTCAATAGTTTACAGTATCCCGCACCATTCGCTAGTGTTGTAGCTTAGGCAGGTGCGTTAGTTTCCGTAGCAGCAGTTTTTGTGCGCTTGAAAATTGGAACGGCAGCACACGCTTCGCCATACATTACCTTTTCGGCATGTTGCACCAGGTACGCTGTTACGACCATATATGCCCAAGTCGGAATCGGTGTCGACCCGCAGCCTTTGATAATGACTTTGCGGTTATCGTATTGCGACCAGTCATGCGCTTCTAATTTTTCTCGAAACACCGATTCTTTGAGAATACCATTCCACAGAAAATCTTGAATATCGAACTCAATCAATGCTTTGTTGTCCATTCTTGTGCGTTGAGTTAGTTCATGTTAGGTTGCGCATTGTCTCCAAAAACTGCGTAAAACTGCGAGTGCATGTATATTTCACGCACTTTGTCGGCAGCAACTGCAAAAGAATTGCAAACAATTTCGCGTGGAAATCCCGTAAAAAGCGAAAAAAAGAGTGCAGCACCGCTACACATTGAAATCACTTCCATAGTTAAGCCGAGTTTGATTCTTTGAAAAGTTTGTAGTGATAGTCCCCTATTTTTTCAATGCAAATAACATCCCCTGCTCTTAAGCCCGACTCCACAACCCACTTACCCGTGCCATGCATCGACTTGGATTTCTTGTGAAAACAAAACTTACCATATTCAATGTCAGTCTCAAACGACCAGCCTAAATCCGTCTCGATTTTGAGCATTTTCCCTGCTGTGCCATCTTTCTTTTGAATGGCATCACTCGGGAAGAAATCGAGCATATCAAACAAATTGATTTGTTTTTCAAAGAACCAGACGTCATCCTGCGACTTAACGGGAATTTTTCGCACTTCGCCCATTAGACTTTACAATTTTCAATACTCTTTGAGCGTTGTACTTTTTTGAATTGCCAAAAATTAAACCGAGAACGATTGACCGCAACCGCAGGTACGCTCTGCATTCGGATTGACAAAGTGGAATCCCTTGCCATTGAGACCATCTGAAAAATCAAGTTGTGTACCTGCAAGGTAAAGGAAACTCTTCATATCCACGAAGAGCTTAATGCCTTTATCCTCGAAGACTTGATCTCCCTTTCGCTCTTCATTTTCGAAGTCGAGCCCATAAGACAGCCCTGAGCAGCCGCCGCCTTTGACGCTCACGCGCAAGCCATATTCTGGACCAAGGTTTTGCTGCGCTTTGAGGCGTTTGACTTGCTCTAAAGCTTTTTCGCTAATCGTAATCATTTTCGTGCATCTCCTCAATAAAGAGAAGTCAGCGATTTGGATGCACTGACTTCTCTTGGTTAGTACTTCTCTTGGTTAGTTACAATTAAGCGTTAGCAAGTGCTTCTTGCGCCTTTTGACGCTTTGCTTCTTGCTTTTTCTTGAAGTCTGCAATCGCAGCTTTAATTGCATCTTCAGCCAGGACTGAACAGTGAATTTTCACTGGTGGCAAGTTAAGTTCTTGCACCAGTTGGGTATTTTTGATAGCGAATGCTTCATCGAGTGTCTTGCCTTTTAGCATCTCGGTTGCCAGCGATGAAGAGGCAATTGCTGAACCACAACCAAAGGTCTTGAACTTTGCATCTTCAATCACACCAGTTTCTTCATTAACCTTGATTTGAAGTTTCATCACGTCGCCACACTCTGGCGCGCCCACAAGACCTGTCCCCACATCCTCGGCATTAGGGTCTAAACTGCCGACATTGCGTGGATTGTTGTAGTGATCGATCACTTTTTCTGAGTATGCCATTTTATCCTCCGTTTGAAATTAGCTGATGTTAGATAGTTAAACTTAGTGATGCGCCCACTGCACGGACTTAAGGTCAATGCCTGCTTTCGCCATTTCATAGAGTGGCGACATCTCACGCAGACGATTGACAGCTTCGACTGTGATTTTTGCGGCGTAGTCCACTTCCTCTTCAGTCGTGAAGCGACCCAGACCGTAGCGAATTGAAGAATGTGCCAGTTCATCGCCAACTCCCAATGCCTTCAGAACATGTGAAGGCTCGAGCGAGGCTGATGTGCAGGCTGAGCCGCTTGAAACCGCCAAGCCTTTCAATCCCATAAGCAAGCCTTCGCCCTCAACATAAGCAAAACTCATGTTGAGATTGCCAGGCAAGCGACTTTCCATTGAGCCATTGACATAGACATCTTCAAGCTGCGACATGATGCTATCTTTGAGTTTATTGCGCAAGTAAGTCAGTCGCTTCATTTCAGTGGGCATCTCCTCTATAGCGATTTCTAAAGCTTTGCCCAAGCCGACAATGCCCGGCACGTTGAGCGTACCGCTGCGCATGCCTCGCTCCTGACCGCCGCCATCAATCACACCGGTCAGCTTGACACGCGGATTTTTGCGACGCACATAGAGCGCACCAATGCCTTTTGGACCATAAACTTTATGACCTGAAATTGCAAGGATATCAATCTTCATCTCATTGACATCCACAGGCACTTTGCCAACTGCTTGCACCGCATCCGTGAAGAAAAGCACACCATGCTTGCGACAAATCTCCCCAATTTCTTTCATTGGCTGAATGACACCGATTTCATTATTTGCCATCATGATTGCAACCATGATGGTCTTGTCAGTAATTGCAGCCTCAAGCTGATCGAGGTCGACTAAGCCATCAGGTTTAGGTGAAAGGTAGGTTACTGTGGCTTTACCTTCACGCTCCAAACGGTGGCATGTATCGAGCACAGCTTTGTGCTCTGTTTTCATTGTGATGATGTGGTTGCCTTTTTCGGCATACATCTCTACAGCGCCTTTGAGCGCGATGTTGTCAGATTCTGTCGCTCCACTGGTGAAAATGATTTCTTTTGCATCTGCACCGATAGCTTTGGCAACTTGCTCACGTGCTTTCTCGACAGCCTCTTCTGCTTCCCAACCGTAGCTATGATTGCGTGATGCTGCGTTACCAAATTTTTCAGTAAAGTAAGGCAGCATGGCTTCAAGGACGCGATGATCCATCGGGGTCGTCGCGTTGTTATCCATATAAATAGGTCGGCTCAAATCAAGTGCCATATTCAAATCTCCTCTCGGTAGTTTAAGGTGTTGTAAAATTAAATCGTCAAACGGCAAACTTGGGCATAAAAAAGTTACTTGAATTAAAGAATTTCAGCCACTTTTGCCTCGTCAAAAATCTCTCTAAATCGCTTCTGTATCTTCGTCAGCGGTTTTTTTACGGCGCAGCCCACGAAGGCATCGCAGCCCTCTGGATTGGTTTCGCAATCAATGAGTTGAATCGGCTCGCCAATCGCATCGGCAATTTCAGAGAACGAAATCTCCGACGCTGGCTTGTTGAGCCTATACCCTCCCTTGACCCCTTGCACAGATGTAATCAAACCTGACTTTGCCATCTGTTGCAGCGTTTTTGCAACAAGTTCAAATGGAATGTTTGTGTTTTCTGCAATCTCCTTTGCTGTAGCAACATCACCATTCTGCGTAGAGGCAATGTAGCGCACAGCAAGTAAGCCGTATTCAAACTTCTTCGTCAGCCGTAACATTCGCTCTCCTCTCTAAATTTTCTCGATAGTGTATCTCAATATTATACACTGTCTAAATAAGACTTTTTTAGTCGTATTTTGATTCAAAAAAAATTGCAAATCTCTACTATTTTCAACGACCGTAGCCACACGAAAGTTCCTGTATTTTTCAATATCCGATAAAATTTGTCGGAATTAAATTACACATTTCACACTTATTTTCAAAAATTTTTTAGAGCGATTGCACATCCTCACGGTTCTGGCGCTGTCAGTTGCTCATACAGCGCGCGTGCATTGGGATAGTTCGGCGCAAGCTCTAAGCAGCGTTTGAGCGATTCGATTGCTTTCTCAATGTGGTTTGTTTGGTAGTATGCGCCCGCCAGATTGTAGTAAGTCTGACTGTCATTTGCACCACCTAGTGTAAGGCTTTTTTCCAAGTATGGAATTGCTGCCTGTGGTTGATTTTGATAGACCAAAATTTGCCCGATCCATTTTGCGCTGTATGCTGTAGGGGCAAGCGTGTAAGCACGCTTCAAATAAGGCAGTGCATGCTCAAAGCGTTTGTATTTGATGAAAAGTTGTCCTGCTTTGCGGTAAGGCAATTCTAAGAATGGGAGTTTAGCAATAAACGAGTGTAGTTCCTGCTCTGCATTCAGGCTATCGCCTTGGCTGAAGAGAAAATCAGCCGCTGTGTAGTGCGCTTCCTCAATACTGAGGTCTTCACTTACGCAGCGCATTGCCAAAGTATCAATCACATTCTTGGGTTTGAAGGCTTGTAACAGCACATTTGGCTGACCTTTTGGGACAAAAGGATAGGTGCCTTTGAGCATGCGCAGTTTGAGGTCAGCGATAGTCTGGTCAAGCTGCGAGAGTGCGGGTGAAAACAGGATGCTGTCAAGTGTCTGTGGACTAAGCGGTTTTGGATCTGGCGGTAAAAGATGATGCTCGAGCGCAGTTTGCAGAAAATTTTCCCATCAGCTGATAGCCTTCGGCAGTAGGATGCAGATGGTCGCACATCAAGTTATTGCCAATAATGCCGTAAGGTGAGCGGCGTTCAAATTCAGCTTGAATTTCTGCGACGACGGCGCCATGTTCAGCAGCCAGTCTGCGAATGAGGTCGTTCATGGCTTCAGGGGCACGAAAGCGTAGGGCATCTAAATCTTTGGCACGCAGAAAGAGCGATCTAGCTTCTAGCGAATCGCCAGCCCGCAGTTTTTCCGTTGCACTCTTAAAGAGCGCCTCGGCATTTGGCTCTTCATTGAGTGAGACGAAGGGTGGCAAATCTTTGCAGTTTGAAACCAGCGTGCCCAAGACAACAGGCACACGCTGCGCTGACAAGGCATTAAGCATCTTGTGCATGTTGTCTTCAAATTGTTCTAATCCTTTGCGATAGATATCAGACTCAAAGCCAATTGCACTTTCTCCAATTACGCGTGCCATCAGCGTACCGTTGTCTTCGGTCTTAGATGAAACACCTAACTGTGCTAAGCTTGCCACGATGCGTTGAACTAATTGATAGAGTCGAAATTCTTGAAGTGCAAGCGTGAGATTTGTCAGAAAGCGAGAGCTGGCAAATCGCATAGAAGAGCCCACACCCAACACGCCGTAGTATTCGTTATGACCGTTGTAGAACATCACAAGGTCGGGCTGATGTTCGAGCAGCGCCAGCACAAAATCTTTTATTGTGTAAGTGCAAATGGCTGCAATGCCCAAGTTGATGACTTCTACATGGTGCTCGGGATAGAGTGCCTGTAAGGCACGCTCGATTGCCTTTGAAAATGCAACATGTGGCGGATAAGGCCAGCCTGCGGTGCTGCTTTCACCTAAGACGAAAATGCGTAAGGTATTCGGTGCTTTGACTTTAGCAAACACGTCCAGAATCGTGGATGGGGTACTACTCAGCGAGCGAAAATACTTTTTTGGAATCTCTGGATTGAGACGCAGTTGATTGCGGTTGCTTGTAAACTCAACGAAGACAGGATAGCTCTCACCAAAGTCAGCAAGGCGAAGTCCGACTTCAAACACGAGCAAGAATAGCGCAGGAATTGCCACTAGCACACCATAAAACCATGCGGGATACTTTTTCTTTGTCAAATTCTGACCTGATGCAGAAGCAGGCAATGTAGGTTTTGCCAACTTAGATTTAGATGCTGTTGATTTGGTTTTTGCCATAGCTTCGCGGTGCACTTGTAAATTCTTCACGTGCCACTTATACTGCTGTAATTTTGTGGCACAAACTAATTATGAAACTGCACTGCCTCGCGTTTTAAGTTGCGCAAGCATTCAAGAAAATTATGCCCGAAACTGTAATGTAAGAAGTTTGGGTTTGTTCTGACAGCTATGAAGATTTTAGGGCTTTCCGCCTTTTATCATGATTCTGCTGCTGCCCTCATTCAAGAGGGGCGTATTTTAGCTGCGGCGCAAGAAGAACGCTTTACGCGCAAAAAAATGACGCGAGTTTTCCTGCCCATGCCATACAGTTCTGTCTTGATTACGCAGGCACTGCACTCGATCAACTCGATGCGGTTGTTTTCTACGATAAGCCTTTGCTCAAATTCGAGCGACTTTTGGAGACTTACTATGCCTTTGCCCCCAAAGGTCTTCGGTCATTCATAGCCGCCATGCCTGTCTGGCTACGCGAGAAGATGTTTCTCAAATCACTTTTGCTGAAGGCTCTGGCAGAAGTCATGCCTTATAATCGCAAGCGCTTGAAATTACTTTTTTCGGAGCATCATCTTTCACATGCTGCAAGTGCATTTTATCCCTCACGCTTTGAGCGCGCCGCTATTCTTACAGTGGATGGTGTCGGCGAATGGGCAACTGCTTCAATTGCACTTGGGGAAGGACGAAAAATCACGACGCTTAGAGAACTGCATTTTCCGCATTCGCTTGGCTTGCTCTATTCAGCCTTCACCTACTTTTTAGGCTTTAAGGTCAACTCCGGGGAATACAAACTCATGGGGTTGGCACCGTATGGTCAGCCCAACGCCTCGGAGACACAGCGGTTTGAGCAACTCATCAAAGAGCACTTGGTTAAAATTTATGATGATGGGTCTTTGTGGTTGAACCAGAAGTATTTTACGTATGCCACAAGCCTGAAGATGATAGATGAACGCGCATGGACATCACTTTTTGGCGTACCGATGCGCAAACCAGAAGACGAGCCCACGCAGTCGCAGTGCAATCTTGCTTTGGCAATTCAGCGTGTTACAGAAGAGATTATGCTCAAAATGGCAGCTGCCGCAAAGCGACTGACTCGGGCGGAGTATCTGTGTCTGGCGGGTGGCGTGGCGCTTAACTGTGTGGCAAATGGACGACTTCTCAACAGCGGACTTTTCCGTGACCTATTTATTCAACCTGCCGCAGGTGATGCAGGCGGTGCACTAGGTGCGGCACTGGCTGCCTATCATCTTTACTTCGAACAAGAGCGCATGGTCGCGCAAACACTTGATGCGATGAACGGCGCTTATCTCGGTCCTGAATACTCTGAATTGGATGTCGAAAAAGTCATTCGCAAATATGATGCGGTTGCCAGATATTACAGCGACATTGAACAGCTCTGCCGTGATGTTGCCAAGTGGCTTGATGAAGGGAAAGTTGTAGGTTGGATGCAGGGGCGAATGGAATTTGGTCCGAGAGCTTTAGGTGCGCGCAGCATTTTAGCCGATGCACGTCATGCTGAGATGCAAAAGAAGCTCAATCTCAAAATTAAGTTTCGTGAAGGATTTCGTCCGTTTGCGCCGTCCGTCCTTGCCGAACGCGCTAGCCTGTATTTTGAACTCTATCACGATTCGCCCTACATGCTGCTGGTGCAAAATGTGCAGAGTGAACTTTGTTACGCCTTGCCCGAAAACTATCACGACTTGCCATTGAAAGACAAGCTCTACACGGTGCGCTCCGCTTTGCCTGCAATCACGCACATTGATTTTTCAGCGCGTATTCAAACCGTGCATCGTGAGACCAATCCACGCTACTGGCTCCTTCTCAAAATGTTTGAAGAACTGACCGGCTGTGCGGTGCTGCTCAACACCAGCTTCAATGTGCGAGGCGAACCTATCATTTGCACACCTGATGATGCTTACCGCTGCTTTATGCGCACGGAAATGGATATGCTGGTTATTGGCAACTATGTCTTTGACAAAATGGCGCAGTCGAAAGCAAACGTGCAAGCCCTACGCGAAGAAGTCTTTGCACCAGACTAATCGGTTGTAATCACTTTCACTCTTCAGGCTTGTTTATATCTGTGACAGGAATTTGTTGTAACTTCGCTTGAGACCATCGCCTGCGCATCAACATTGAAGTGGGAATTTGGCTCTAAGACGAGCTTGAGCTGTTGGATTAGAAACTTACTACACTTGCAAACAGTTATAGCGGCATAGATTTTTAGAGCTATGAAAAAAATTCGTGTAAGTCTCCTCAGCCGGCTTCGTCATCGCACCGCGCCAAATTCACGCTTGCGTCAAACGCTTGACAGCCTTCTGCTCTTGGAAGGGTTAGGCGTGCGTTGGTATAACCCGCTCTGGCACTTAAAGAGCGTTAAACTCTTTGCACAGCGCTTGGTGCTCACGATTCGCCGGGAACTGCGTGGCTATCAAAAGCCCGTTGCACATCCTAATCCTGAGGCAGTGATTTGTGCAGAGTTTGTTTGCCTACGCAGTATTGATGGTAAGTGTGCCAGTGCGCATTTTACTGAAGAATGTACGCAACAATGCTTTGGAATGAAGCGAACCGAACAAGGTAAGTTTGTCTCACTTTTTCAAGACCCTGATGGAAACCCAGCATGGCTTGAACTTTCTTGCCGTGATTGCAAAAAATATCTGACCGAGTGTAAAGGCATTGCTCCAAATACTGTGAATCCTCTCAAAGTGAAAGGTGTAGAAAGCCAACCACTGCCTGCCTTTGCGAAGCCGTGAGAAAAACAGCAAAAGCGGTAACTTTGTAAAAAAGCATGTAACTATGACACACACCACAGACTATCAAAGCCCAGTGCGCTGGTCGCCTGATGTTGATTGCTCACGCGAGATTAACAAAATGCTGACCCAGCCACGCAAAGTTTATGTAACGCGCAAAGTGCATTTCAATGCCGCGCATCGTTTGTTCAACCCGACGTTCTCTGACGAGAAAAACTGCGAGGTCTATGACATCTGCAATAATTTCTACGGGCATGGACATAACTATGAATTGGAAGTCACTCTCACCGGCATCGTCGATAAAGAGACAGGTTACCTCTTTGACCTCAAGATTCTCAAAAAGATTCTCGAAGAAGAAATTCTCTCCAAAGTCGACCACAAACACCTAAACTTTGACGTAGAGATGTTTCGGGATACTGTGCCGACTGCTGAAGTGATTGCTGTAGTATTCTGGGATGTCATTAGTCAAAAACTCAAAACCATGAACTTAAAAGGAGTCGACTTATATGAAGTCAGAGTCTTCGAATCCGAGCGCAACATCGTTGCCTATCGTGGGGAGTAGCCTCATGCAAGGAAAAAGTCAGAATGAGAAGCGCTTCATTTCAAATCTGCGCAATGATGACGAATATCCCTACGCCGACAGTTTTGTTGACGAAAATCAAACGATTGCCAAACTTGCTGAAAATATCAGGGAAAATCTTGGTCTTTTAGGGGAAAATCCAGATAGAGAGGGACTTTTGAAAACACCGGAGCGAGTTGCGAAAGCCTTGCTGTACCTGACTAGTGGCTACCGTTCTGACCCAAGAGAAATTCTCCTGAGCGCGGTCTTTCATGAAAAGTATGATGAGATGGTGTTGGTCAAAGACATTGAGGTCTTTTCTATGTGTGAGCATCACATGCTGCCGTTCTTTGGCAAGGCACATGTTGCCTATATCCCTAACGGGAAGATTGTTGGTCTATCCAAAATTCCGCGAGTGGTTGATGTGTATGCACGGCGCTTGCAAGTGCAAGAGCGTATGACACAGGAAATTCGCGATGTCATTGAGGAAGTTTTGGAGCCGAAAGGCGTAGCAGTGGTCGTTGAAGCCAAGCACCTTTGCATGGTGATGCGTGGTGTTGAGAAGCAAAATTCTACGACAACCACGTCGGCAATGTCAGGTGAATTTCTGAAAAACTCTGCGACACGCTCTGAGTTTATGCGCTTAATCAAATCATTCAACTAAGCTTCAGTTCATCAGTACGTGCAAGGTCTTGACGGCTTTGCTAGCAATATGCGCACAACTCAAAGAGAAAAGCCAGCATCAGCTGGCTTTTACTCTTCTTTGTACAAAGCAAGCGTTACTTTGTATTGAGCGTAAACTTGATGGGCACAGTCAGCCAGCACTTTACAGGCTTACCGTTTTGAATCGCGGGAGAATAACTTGACTGCATCACTGATGCAATTGCGGCTTCGTCAAAGATATCTGAGCCCGGATTTTTCAGGATTTGGGCTTTCTTTGGTTTGCCATCTTTATCGATTAAGACACGTAAGACCACACGTCCCTCAATGCCCGCTTTACGAGCAATTTCGGGATAAACTGGCTTAACCTGATTGACAAACTGTGGTTCTTTTTCTACAGCGACAAAGTCTGGCGGGTCAGCGTTGTCATCGACAGCGACTGCGGGACCGGATGGCGCAGCTGGTGCAACCATTTTAATCGCTTCAGAAAAGCCTGTGGAGTCTTCGCCAGTGATTGCATTCTTTTCGATAGCTTCTTTGAGTTTATTTTGATCGGCGATTGTACGCTTTGGTGGAGCTTCTTCATCCTTCACTTTTTTGATTTCACCAATGTCTGGTGCTTGTGGCGGCTTGATTGCAGCGGGCGGTGGCGGCGGTGGCGCCTTTTCATCCATTGGCGGTGGCGGTTGCAGATTTGCAATGTCAATTTTCTGAACGACAACGGGCGCATCGTCATCGCTATCATCTTTGAGCAACTCTTTGATAACGTCCCAAGTGATATAACCAAGAACCAAGCCTACAACTACGGCCACGGTCGTAAAGACGCCGCGCGCCATATAGTTATGCATCTCTTTGCGAAGAATCAGCGCGCCATAGTTAATGTTTCGATAGCGTTCTGTGTCTAAGTAATCTAACTTGATGAAGCCATTTGAACTCTGATGACCGTTGCTGTAGTCGGCTTGCGCAGCACTTGACTTAGCAGTTTCCTTTTCCATAATCTCGTTCATTGACTTTAGTTCCTCCTTCTTTTAGAGTTTTGTTTGCGGTCAGTTGTTGGCTTGGCGTCGGTTTTTGACTCTTTGTCAGCTGTTGCCTCAGAGCCAGTTGGCAGTACACCACCACTTAGTTTTTCAATTTCTTCTCTATCCTGTTCAGTAAAATCTGCAATACTGAATCGCTTATAGTTCAAAATATTAAGTTCATCTAGCACATCAACAAGATTACGATACTGGGCTTTTTTGTCAAACTTCAAGACGATAGCCATCACATCTTCACCAACGCGCTGACGAATTTTTTCACTTTCTGTTTTAAGCAGTTCACGGAACGCCGAGCTAATCGTTGGTCTACTGCCACTTTTATCATAGAGTTCAAATGGCTTAGGCTCGTCAAAGGCGATATTCCAATAGGCTTTATCACCCTCCGTAACACGAATGGTCAGCACATTGGATTCTGCTACTTTGACTTCACTCATATCTTTTGAGGGGAGGTTGACCTCCATCGTATTGGGTTTAGAAAAGGTCGTTGTCAGCATGAAGAAGGTTAGTAGCAAAAATGCCACATCGACCATCGGTGTCATATCAAGGCTAAACCCAACTCGTTTAGTCTTTTTCTTTTTGCCTTTCTTCCTTGAACTTTGTGATTCTGGTGCTGCAACACCACCGCCCATAACCGTTCTCCTTTGTTTTTAGTTTTGTGATTTTGGTAAGGCTTCAAGGCTTGTGATGAGGTTAAAGGTGGGCATGTTTGTCTTCTTAAAGGTATCCATCACAAGTTTGATGTACTGATAGTCAGCGGTAACATCAGCTTTGATAACAGGACGCAAGCGCGGTTCGGCTAGGCGCGCTTGAATCACCATTGTCTCAAGGTTGTTTGCCAGACGCTCCATATCACTGCCGTCGCCCACGTAGAAACCTTCTGCGAGGCGGAACTTGCGCGCAGAATCTTCTACTGCTGCAGCTCCCATTCCTGCTTCGCCCAGACGCTTGGCGATGTAATTATTGAAGATGCGATCGCGCGTGGGCTGTGCATCAACGCCCAAATAAACATCGCCTTTTGCGCCAACAGTAACGGTCATGATGTCGCGGTCGGGCAGCTTACGCTCTGCCGTTGCATTAGGCAAGTTGACAGGCGTAAGTTCTGGCGGACGAAAATTGCGTCGTCAGCATAAAGAACGTCAGCAAGAGAAACGCCACGTCGACCATTGGGGTCATATCTTGTTTGATGCCCGTACGTTTTGCCTTTTTAATTTTTGCCATAAACGCTCATGTTGAGATTCTAAAAATTACGCAGTTTTCTCATCACGCATAGAAAGCGTTTCGACGATGTAGAAAGCTGATTCATCAATTTGATACGAGAAACTGTCGACTTGGCTAGTAAAGACATTATATGCCACGATTGCAGCAATACCACCGAAGATTCCGCCTGCAGTGTTAAAGAGCGCTTCGGAAATACCAAGTGAGAGTTGAACTGCATCAGGCGCACCGCCCGTTGCAAGTGCTGTGAAGGCACGAATCATGCCAATGGTTGTACCAAGCAGTCCCACCATCGTAGAGATAGAGGCGATTGTAGAGAGTGCCACAAGGTTCTTTTCAAGCAGCGGCATTTCAACAGCTGTAGCATCTTCAATCGCTTTTTGCATTTCGGTGCGGCGCTTTTCTGGGTCGGTAACACGGCGGGCAACAAGTGACTTGTATTTATCGAGCCCTGCACGAATCACCGCCGCAAGCGAGCTCTGATGTGCATCGCACTTCTCAATTGCGCCATCAATGCGTCCTGCTTCAATCTCGGTTTTGATGTCACGGATAAAATCTGACATTGAGCCTTTGCCTTTGGCTTTACTTAACGCAATCGAGCGCTCAATCACATACGCAAAAATCATGATAATAAATGCAATCAGCACCGAGACGAGTGGTCCACCTTCATAAATAGCGTGGAAAATTGATCCCTTCGGCTGGGAACCAAACCAGAAGTAGATGCCGAGTCCGACGGCAAACGCAACGAGAATTAAAACGATTGTGAACGTACCTTGCTTCATAAGTATTTTGAAGTTGCTGTTTATGATTTAGTAAAGATTGAAAAACGGTAAATGGAGCAGTTCTGCCGTTGCCCTGTTGTTCTGTCAAGTATACAAAAAAATGTAATCTCAAAAAACGGTTTTAAAGATTTTTAACCACAAATTATTAGTGGTAGAAGTGTAAGAGCGGTGCGAGGCTGTTAGCGTGTTCCCAAGCACTTTTGCTATGCTGACTTGAGGCACGAACTTGCCTTAGTCAAACTAGCAGAGCATGCTCTAAGTTGCACGACTCTTCTGCAATGCAAGCAAAAGATTGATGAACAATTTTGCGATATTAAGCAGGTTATAGCATGTCAGAAAGTTGGAGTGTAAGCAAAACATTTTAGAACAATGCAACCCAAAGTACTTTTTGTGGATGATGAGCCGCAGATTTTAGAAGCGCTCTTACAGCTTTTCGAGGCAACTTACGATGTCTATACAGCCGTTGGTGGGGAAGCTGCACTTGCAATGATGAAGCAACTGCCGGACTTAGCTGTTGTCGTTAGCGATCAGCGCATGCCGGGCATGAAAGGTGTTGATGTACTAGCAGCAGCGCAGAGATATGTGCCGCATGCTACGCGCATCTTACTCACCGGTTTTGCCGATGCTGATGCCGTTCTGGATTCGGTGAATGTTAGTGCCATCTTTCGCTATGTGAAAAAGCCGTGGAAGCCCAGTGAGTTAGAAGAAGTGATGCGTCTTGCCGTTGCAGCACACCACAGCTTGATTGCGCCCTCCCATGCACAAGCTCCTTCCACAGCCTCTGAGAGAGACGAGAAAAAAAAACCTTCGCTCAAACCTACATTGACCGCTACACTTGCAGCACTCAGCGCCCTCTCAAAAAAAGCAGCGTCGCAAAAAGAGCAAGCATCACACTCCGATTCAGACTCTTCTGCATCACTAAGCCAATATCTAACTGAAAGCGTGGCGATGCGTCTTGCCGAACAGCAACGTGCAGAAGAGAAATTCCTTGCCAGACTTCGTCAAAAGCTAAACACGTACCAAGTGCATCCAGTCAGTAGCTACATATCAGCCTTTCATGGCAAGCGTGGTAAGCCCCAAGTCTTGATTGTCGACGATGCGCCTTCAGTATTGGATGCCCTTACTGAATTGCTTTATGATGACTACGATGTGGTGTGTGCCACTAACGCCTTTGAGGCGCTTAGTTACCTTGAGCAAGATGCGTTTGTTGCACTACTGCTCACCGACCAACGCATGCCGGGCAAAACAGGCGCTGATTTACTTGTTGAGTCGCGCAACTATGCACCACTTGTGCCTAAAGTGTTGATTACGGCTTATACTGATGTAGAAGATATTGTGCGACTCATTAACGAGGGACAAATCTATCGCTACATTCAAAAACCCTGGGATGCTCAAAAGCTAAAAGCACTCATTGATGAGGCTGTGGAAATGTATATGTTACAACTTTCTATGTTACTCAAGGACCGTGAAGCCTATCTTGAACAACCTGTTCAAGAACCAAATTCAGCAGGGAAAACCAGTCTGCCATCCATAGAAGCACTTCAAGCTCTGCAGAACTTGCGTCTTCAAAAAATCAAAAAAGATGATAAGCGTTAACATCAAAAATTATGGCACTTTCCGATACGATGCATAACCCTATGCTCCAACACGATGAGCTTTACCGCACGATAGTGGAATCTTCGCCTGTGATGCTCTACGAGTTTTTGGTTACCGTAGATATGGAATTTCATTTCCGCTACATCAACCCTGCCTGCAAAGAGATGTTTTTGATGACTGCTGAAGAGCTCATGCAGCATCCGGAGCGCTTGTTTGAACTGATGCTCAGCTCCAGTCAAGCCAAGTTTTTTTCGGCTGTCAAAACAGCGATGCAAAAGCAATCATGCTTTGACTTTGAGGATTGGCTTTTTTTCAAGAATGGTATGCGAAAATGCGTGCGTTGGACCGCCCAGCCGCGCCGTTTGCCAAATGGAGATACACTCTTCAACGGCATGGCAATTGATTCCACCGAACGCAAGCAATTAGAAGAATCGCTTGCAGCTAGCCGTCAGCAACTCGATAACATTTTGACCAATATCGTTGGCATGGTCTATCTCGGACAAAATGACCATGCCAGAACTATGGAGTTTGTTAGTCCGGGCTGCGAGAAACTCACAGGATATTCTGCCAAAGAGTTTATGAGCAACCGCATCAGTTTCGGCGAGCAGGTTATACATCCTGATGACCGTGAAAAGGTATGGGAGTACATTCAACACGCTATTGAAAAGCGTGAGCCTTTTGAGGTTGAGTATCGTCTAGTCGCAAAGTCTGGTGAAACCAAGTGGGCGCTCGAGCATGCCCGCGTGCTCTTCGATGAAAATGACTTACCTATGGTCGTGGTCGGCTTTATTTCCGACATTTCAGAGCGTAAGCGCCTCGAAGCGGAACTTGCCGCTCGACTCAGAGAAATTCAAGAAACACAGTCGCATCTGATTCAATCCGAAAAGATGAGCTCGCTTGGACAAATGGTGGCAGGCATTGCGCACGAACTCAATACGCCAATTGGTTATGTGAGCAACAATGTGGAAATCGCGCAGCGTCGCTTCGAAGAACTCGCAAAACTCTATGCCAATAGCCTGCATGCGCTTCATGCACTTAGCAACGGCGAGATTGAAGCGGCTCTAGAGCAGTTTCAAGCTATTACAGACTCCGACCTCAATACAGTTGACGCCTTACAAGAACTTGTTGTGCGCACACGGCGACTTTTCAGCGGTATGAGCGCCGGTTTAGATCAAATGGCTGCGCTCGTCAAAGGCATGCGCAATTTCGCACGTCTCGATGAAGCTGAAATGAAAAAGGCTGATCTCAATGAAGGCATCAAAAGCTGCTTGCTCATCATTGGTCATCAATTCAAGGATCATAACATTACGCTCTCTACAGACTACGGCGCTATTCCACAGGTCGATTGCTATCCAGCCCAGCTCAATCAAGTCTTTCTTAATCTTATTCAAAATGCTGTTCACGCCGTCGAAAAAAGTCCTGACCCGCACATTCATATTGCTACTTCTTATGAAGCAGGCTGGGTCAGTGTGCGCATCAAAGACAACGGCACTGGCATTCCGAAGCATATTCAGCCCAAGATATTTGATCCTTTTTTCACCACGAAGCCTGTCGGCAAAGGCACTGGGCTTGGACTCTCGATTTGCTATAGCATCGTGCAGAAACATCATGGCAAGCTCTACTTTGAGACTGAAGAGGGCAAGGGCACGACATTTGTTGTACAAATTCCTGCTGTAGAGTTCTTGCCCCCGCAGGGTTGAGCGCTCCTGAGTTATGTGGCACGCAGGCGTCGCAGATGTTCATCAATATCTGCAGTGATATGTGTTGCCACTTCCAACGCACGCCGTCCATCTTGTGCGCTGACCCGAATCGGTTTGCCATAGAGCACTGCTTCAATGAAACTTCTCTGCTCTTCTTTGAGCGCGTTGATTTTTGGCACATCGGGACTGATGAAATCAAGCACTTTGCCCTGCAGCGCATCTTCAAGATCGCCGAACAGTGCGAGCGTCTTCTGCACTGCGCGTTCTTTGAGTGTTGCGCTGCGTGTGGACGGCTCTTCCAGCAGTCGAAAGACTTCGGATTTTCCTGTAATTAAATCCAGCGAGGCGTAACTCTGAGGATTCTTGCAAAAGAAACGCATTTTGCGCACACGCGTGCGGCTGATGCGACTTGCAGTTACGGTAGCCGTTGCGCCATTTTCAAATTCTATGCGCGCATTAGCAATGTCGAGTTGATTGGAAAAAACTTGCACGCCCGTTGCCGAAATTTGCCTGACTACCGATGGCACAAGCGAAAGAATAAGGTCAATGTCGTGAATCATCAAATCCAACACAACGGATACATCTGTAGCCCGCTTGGAAAAGCCTGAAAGGCGCTCTGCTGTGATAAAGACAGGCTCGCCGATGTATTTCTCTACAGCCACAAGGGCAGGATTGAAGCGCTCAATATGCCCCACTTGAATTTTGACACCTTTTTGCTGCTCAAGCGCAATCAAGGCATCAGCTTCGGCAAGTGTTGCTGTCAGTGGCTTTTCAATGAAAAGATGCAGACCTTTTGAGAGCAGGACTTGGGCGGTCTCAAAATGCGCTGCGGTCGTAGTAGCGATAATTGCTGCGTCAAGTTCAGCAGCAAGCGCATCAAGCGACGTAAAAGGCTTAACTTGATACTTACGCGCAACATCCTTACATCGAGTTTCTTTGCAATCAAAGACACCCACAAATTCGATATCCTTGCGCTCAAGTGAAAGTTCACGGAGCAGTTTGGCGTGCAACTCCCCTAATTTGCCAACACCCACGATACCAATGCGTAGAGACTGTCTCATGGCACTCAAACATAGTACGGATTTGGCGTCAGTGCGTCAAGAAACAGAGTTGCAGAGCGCTGAATTGCAGATTTTTCGGCTTCTGTTTTTTGTCCAATGCAAGATACGCCATAGCAATCCGTGAATTGCCGCGCAGCTTTTGCTCATTGCGCATGAAAAAATTCCAGTACAGGTAATTAAACGGACAGGCTGACTCACCCACTTTTTCTATCTTGTTAAAGTCGCATGTCTTGCAGTAATCGCTCATTTTGTCAATGTAGTTTGCTGAAGCGCAATAGGGCTTTGTTGCCACAAAACCGCCATCAGCAAATTGCGACATACCAATGACATTTGGGGAGACCACCCAGTCGTAAGCATCGACATAAAATTCCCAAAACCATTGATTGATTTGACGAGGTCTGACACCAGCTAGCAAGGCAAAATTGCCAATAATCATGAGCCGCTCGATATGATGCGTGTAGCCATATTTAAGCACTTTGCCAATTGCCGTTGAAAGACAGTTCAGCGTGCGTCCATTGAATTTGGCTTCCCCTGTCCAGAAAAAGTCGGGCAGCGCGCGTGTGTGCTCAAAGTAATTCTGCTCGTGATAATCGCCTTCAGACATTTTCAGCCAGTAGCAACCGTAGATAAACTCGCGCCAGCCAATCAGTTGACGAATAAAGCCTTCGACCGAGTTCAGCGGGGCGCGTCCTTGCTTGTATTCTTCTTCGACACGGCGCACGACTTGCAGAACATCCAGCAACCCAATGTTGAGAAGCGGCGAGAGCAATGAATGAAACAGTACGAGTTCATCTTTGAGCATAGCATCTTCGTATTTGCCAAAGTTTTCAAGACGATGCGCAATGAAATCTTCTAAGAATTGTTCGGCTTCGGTGCGCGTGGTTGGCAGATGCACTTCACTCAATGTGCCAATGTTGTGCGGGAAAAATTTCTCTACATCTTCTATCACGGCACGGTCAATTGCATCCTTTGGCGGCTGATAAATTTTCGGCAACGATTTATGCGATTTCAGCGGCTGCCGATTGTCTTTGTCAAAATTCCACTGACCGCCCACTGGTGCACCTTTCTCATCGAGCAATACACCTAACGCACGCCGCATTTTACGATAGTAATTTTCCATCACAAGATGCTTTTTGCCTTTGTGCTCGCGTATAAATTCGGTGCGATTGGTCAGAAACATTGAGTTTTTCGTAAGCCTGACGCTGATGCCCAGCTTTTCAGGCAGCGATTCAGCAAACCGCACCGTAGCGATTTCGTGAGGCTCCATCACGAAAATTTCGCTGATGCCATAAGCGTCTATCGCCTCGCGCAGTCCTGACAAAAAATCTTTCTCTGCCGCAAGTTCTTGATAGCAAACTGTGTAGCCTTTTGTGCGAAGTTCTTCACGAAAGTGCCGCATTGCTGAAAAGCAGAGATAGAGCTTAGCTTTGTGGTGTTGAAGTTGGCGTGCATGCTCAAGTGCTTCAATCATCACGACAATATCGCGCGAGGGCTCAAGCGAGAGCAACGCAGAATTGCACAGCGAAAGCTGATCGCCCAGAATCCACGCTGCACGTCGTGATGCAGCAGGCTCAGGGCTTGATGAGCGAGGTGTTCTTTGAGGCATCGTGCTGGAAATCTATCAGAGCAATTAAAACGGCAACTGTGGCGCATTCGTTTCTATGCCCTACATTTAGTAAAGTCCTTTGGTCTTGATGTCAATTTTAGCATCAGTGAAATCAGCATCTTTGATGAGCGCACCTGAAAAATTTGTGCCACGCAGGTCAGCGCCGCGAAAATTCGTGCCGCGTATGTAGGCATTGCTTAAATCAGCGCCTTGCAAATTTGCACCTGAAAAATTGGCATCATGTAAGTAGGCTTGATACAGATTTGCTTTTTCTAAATCTGCACCCGAGAGATTTGCGTCAGTGAAATTTGCATTCTGCAAGAACGCATGTTTGAGATGCGCCCCCGAGAGATCAGCACCTTGAAAATTGAGCGGACGGAAGTGCTCACCTACAGAAGACAGCGCAATGAGCATCCACAGGTCACGGTCAGATAGGTAGCGCATTACGGAGCAAAACCATATTTTTTGAGCAAATCCTCAAGCGCTTCAGTTGTCAAATCGGAAAGGTCGCGCTCAGTCTCGACACTCAAGCGTTTGAGTTGCTTTTCCAAAGTTGGATTTTTGAGATAGTAGGTAATTTTCTTTGGTTTGATGCCTTCAGGCACATTTGTCGGGCGACCGCGCTTGCGTTTGAGTGCAGGAGTTGCTGAGCTCTCTGGCTCACTTGCTGTTGCAAGTTCGGCAGCACTTGAAAGTGCAGGACCCGATTCAGTGGGCAGCAGGGGCTGTGCAGGTAACTCTGGTTTTGGGTCAGGCTTAAATGTCTCGCCTGTACTTCCAAAGTGTTCCCCTTCCGATATGTTCAGGTCGTTTGAAATTCCATTAGTCTGCATAGCGGCATGCGGTGTGAATGGATGCGCCGCAGTTGTTTCAGCAGAAGCTTCAGAGATAGGCTGTGCATCGCTTTGAGTTTCCGATATGGACACACTTAACGGGACCGAGAGACTTTCATTGTTTTCATGTGGATTCAATGGCGCTTGTGGCGCTGGTATAGCACGTGAAACTGACTGACGCTCTGCTGAATCGGATTCCGACACCGCTTCCATCTTGGCATTAGTAAGTTCACCTGATTTGCTTTGTTGCAACTTTGCCTCGAGAGCTACACTTTTGCTTTTTATTTCTTCGCTGAGCTTGAGTGCACGTTGAATATGCTCAGTTGCCTTCTCGATCTTTTGCTGCTTCGTGAAAATTTTGCCTATTCTAAGCAGCGTATCTGCTTCTCCTTGTTTATCACCCGCTTCTTCTTGACACTTCAGACTGCGATGATGATACTCTACAGCTTGTTCATACTTACCAAGCGATGCATACACTGTGCCGATGCTATTGAGTAGATAGCTTCGCCCTGATGATCGCCCAATTCTTTCTTAATTTTTAAGGCGCGCTCGTAGTATTCCAGCGCTTTTTCAGAGTTACCCGCGTTGTAGTAGATTGACGCGATAGACTGCAGCGACATTGCTTCACCTTTTTTATCACCTAGCACGGTGCGCAATTTCAAACTGCGCTCGTGGTAGCTCAAACTTTGTTTATGGTCTCCTAGCTGCCCATAGATGATAGCCAGATGATTGAGTGAATTGGCTTCGCCGACACGGTCGCGTATTGCTACACGAATCCTTAAACTGTTCTGATGATATTCTAAAGCTTGTCTATACTCGCCCACGCTGGCATAAATTCCTCCGATGTTATTGAGTGCCGTCGCTTCACTTTTGGAGCTGCCAATTGCGCGACTTAATTCAAGCGACTTTTGGTAATTCTGCAAGGCTCTTTGTGTATCACCTATCTTGTAGTAGATATTGCCAAGCGTTGTGAGGGTTGCAATCTGGTTGACTTTATCGTCTAAGTCTTGAAAAATTTTGAGGGCTTTGTCGCAATCGTGCAGTGCGGCGTTGTAATCGTGCTTGCGCCATTTGCAATAACCACGGATTTTGAGTGCTTCCGCAAGCCCGCGGGTGTATCCAGCGCCTTGAGCAAGTGCCTCAGCGTCCTCAGAGAGCATCAGCGCGTTCTCAGTTTCAGTATGGCGCAAATCCCAAGCCGTTTGGTTGATCAAATCGACTCGTGCTTGCACATCCGACATAGAACGCAACATTGCTTCTAATCCTCTTAATCTGGCACTCATGAGTTCAAGGTTCGGCTTCGTTTGAGTTGTAAGCTATGTAGGCTTTGTGGTGCTGTCAATTTACTTGTGCCTTGAAAAAAATGCAATAGGTGCGTAACTTCAATATATTTACCCGAGCGGGAGAGAAAATCCACCGAACATGACCGACTCCAGAAAAACCCTACTCATTGCTGATGACGAAGAACTTATTAGAGATTTGCTCTCTGACATTTTCTCAGAGCAGTACAACATCATTGCCTGCAAAGATGGGGCAGAGGCAATTAAAAGTTTTGATGAACATCGCTCAACCATTTCGGCGGTCATCACCGACCTTGTGATGCCCAAAGTTAGTGGCGACAAAGTCATTCAGCACATCCGCACGCACTCACCCAGTCTGCCGATTCTGATTATCACAGGCTATGAGCGTGACACCAATACCATGAGCCTGCAACAAGATGCAAATATTCAAGTTCTCCAAAAGCCATTTCGCATCGATAAGCTACAAAGCCTGCTTAATGACCTGCTCAAGCGTTGATGCCCTCATACGACTAAAGCTTGCTGTGCATATTTCAAAGTATCGGCGCTGTGCATGGTAGACGCTGCCACTACACATTCTGCAGTGAAAAGAAAAAAGCAAAAGCGGCAGTCTGCCTGCCGCTTTTTTCCCTAAGGAACCCGTGCATGCAACGTGGTAAGGTGTCTTTACTTTTTCTCTGCTTTTTCAGCTGACTTTTCTTTGCCCTTTGCAATCACTTCCGGCTCAGTTGCTGCAGTTTCTGCTGCAATAATCTCTACCGCCTTCGTTGGTGCCACAACTGAAACAATAGAAATGGATGGGTCGCCCAGAATTTTCCACTTTGCAGAAGTAAACATCTCGTTGGCTTCTTTGATGTGAAGTGTGTCGCCGATGTCCATTTTGGAGATGTCAAACTCGATATGCTCTGGGATATCGGCAGGCAAGGTACGAATGCGAAGTTTATGCATAATCACCTGCACACGACCACCTTTAATAGTACCGACAGGCGTGCCTTTGAACAGCGTTGGCACTTCGGTTTCAATCATCTCATCGGCTTTGAGAAGTTGAAAATCCGCATGTAGAATCTGATCGCTGACGGGATCGAATTGGCGACTTTTCATAATCGCCTGCGTTTCTGTGCCATCACTGAACTTCAAATTAACAAGGTGCGATTCGGTAGTATAGACAAGTTTACGCAAGGCTGATTCTTTGACAGCAAGTGTCAAAGACGGCTCACCTTTGTGATAAAGCACTGCGGGCACCAGACCTTTTTTGCGCAAGGCTTTTAGCGCACCTTTTGTTTTCGTGTTGCGCTTTTCAGCTTCAAGAACAATGGTTTGCATACTTTGTTAGCGTTTAGAAAAAAAAATTTCAGGAAAACTTAATCTCCATCGAAGAGCGAACTAATGGAACTATCATCATAGATGCGCTTAATGGCTTCAGCAAACAATCCACTTACGCTGACTATCTCGAGCTTTGGCATTGGCGGGTGGTTTGTTACAACTGAATCTGTTGCAATGACTTTTTCTATGTCTGAATTTTCAAGTCGTTCGACTGCTGAGCCTGAAAGAATCGGGTGCGTACAGGCTGCAAAGATGCGCAGCGCGCCTTGTTTTTTCATTGCATTTGCGGCACTGACGATTGTGCCACCGGTGTCGATCATATCGTCGACAAGCAATACGTTTTTTCCTTTGACATCGCCGATGATATTCATCACTTCGGCTTCGTTTGGGCGTGGGCGTCGCTTGTCACATATCACTAAATCTGACCCTAAGCGTCTGGCGTAACTGCGCGCCAATTTGACTCCCCCAACATCAGGCGAGGCGACCACAAGATTGTCAAGCTCCATTTTCTGGATGTGATTGATAATGATACCTGCCGAATAGAGGTGGTCAAACGGAATATCAAAGAACCCTTGAATTTGTGGGGCATGCAAATCCATCGTCAGCACGCGGTCAGCACCCGCTGTTGTAATGAGGTTTGCAACCAACTTTGCTGTAATCGAGACGCGTGGCTGATCTTTACGGTCTTGGCGCGCATAGCCGTAGTATGGAATGACCGCTGTGATGCGACTTGCCGATGCACGCTTTGCAGCATCAATCAAAATCAGCAATTCAAGCAAGTTTTCGGCAGGCGAATTTGTCGATTGTATAATGAACAGATCACTGCCACGAATGGATTCGTTGTAATGCACAGAAATTTCACCGTCAGAAAAACTCTTCACTTCCGCTTTGCAAATCGGGAGCGAAAGCTGGTTGGCGATTTTCTCTGCCAGTGGACGGTTGCTGCGCCCCGCAAAAATTTTAATTGTCTTAAACATAACCGTACCTGCTCGCTTAGCGGTGCCTGCGCACCTTTAACGCACAGCGCGTGCTCTTTTTATTATTTATATTCGCCTGCTCTAAAAGTCGCCAAAGTCGCCCTCAAAAAAAGGGCTGCAAATATAGCACATTTCAACCTGAAACTGAAAATCTCATGCCTAACTTGTCACTCGGTGAAATCTACCGCCTGCTCTTAGAGATTTTCCCTGAGACAGAACTTGTCGGTAGCAAAACCCTGATGCTTGACAGCGTCGCACCAATTGAGACTGCTCAAAAAGGCAGTATTTCTTTTATTGCCAATTCAAAGTATGAAAAATTTCTCTCTCAAACCCAAGCCTCCGCGCTAATTGTCTCCAACACACTCAATACCTCAGAAGTGCCGCCAGACCTTGCCCTGCTCAAAGTAAGCGATCCTTACACGGCGTTTGTGTTTGTCTTAGAGTGCTTTACAGCGCCGCGACAGACAGTCCCCGTAGGCATTCATCCGACTGCTGTGATTTCAAGTTCAGCCCGCGTGCATCAGACCGCGTGCATTGGCGCGTACTGCTACATTGGTGCTGATGTGCACATCGGTGCAAATACCGTGATTTATCCGCATACTACCATTCTTGATGGCACAACGATTGGCGACTCATGTATCATTTATCCTAGTGTTACAATCTACCACGACTGTCGCATCGGTGAGCGCGTGATCATTCACTCTGGAGCTGTGATTGGTGCAGATGGCTTCGGTTTTGCGCCACAGAAAGATGGCAGTTTCAAAAAAATTCCACAAATCGGCATTGTCGTCATTGAAAGCGATGTAGAAATTGGTGCCAATACCTGCATTGACCGTGCCACAATGGGCGAGACGATTATTCGCAAAGGCGCAAAACTAGACAATCTTGTTCAAGTCGGGCATAATTGCAGTGTCGGTACGAATACGGTCATTGCTTCGCAAGCAGGACTTTCAGGCAGCACAAAAATTGGCAATTCGTGTATGATTGGCGGACAAGTCGGATTTGTCGGACACTTGGAAGTGGCTGACCGTGTTACTTTAGGTGGACAGTCAGGCGTAACAAAATCGCTCACCAAACCGGGCGAATTTCTGCGCGGCTCGCCAGCAAAACCCATTCGAGAACAACTGCGCCAAGAAGCCATGCTTGGCAAACTTGAGGAGATGATGCGCCGCATTGTAGAGCTAGAAAAACAACTTGCTGAACTCAAAGCTGAAAATAAAACCAGCTCACCATAGCGCACTATCTTATGCGTTTACTGCGCTGCAATCTCCTTTGCAATTTCTAAGCTGATGGGGCTCTTATCGCGCAAGTCTGAAAAATGTGTTAACTTTGTACAATTTCAAACTTCATACAGCATCTTCATACGAAAATAAAAATGGACTTCCCTGAAACACTACGCTACACCAAAGAACACGAGTGGATTTACCTCGAAAAAGA
Organism: [Chlorobium] sp. 445; assembly: GCA_002763895.1. NCBI lineage: Bacteria > Pseudomonadati > Chlorobiota > Chlorobiia > Chlorobiales > Chloroherpetonaceae > [Chlorobium] sp. 445. The sequence goes on along the minus strand of NSLH01000002.1, from coordinate 19,898 downwards.
TGACATTGCCGTTGTTGGCATCACGGATTTTGCTCAATCCGAGCTCGGGGATATCGTGTTCGTCGATCTTAAAGACGTTGGCACTAAACTTAATGCTAACGACATTTTTGGCACGGTTGAAGCCGTTAAAACCGTCTCAGACCTTTTTTTGCCTGTCGCAGGCGAAATCGTGGAGCATAATGCTGCCCTGAAAGATGCTTCAGTGGTCAATAAAAGCCCATACCAAGAAGGGTGGATGATTAAGCTCAAAGTGGCAAACCCTGCAGATATAGACAAGTTGATGAGTGCCACAGAATACCGTGCGCACATTGGTAAGTAAGCCAACGGCTGAACACGCTCGACTAACTAAAATCCGATCTTACAGCTATGAAACTCAATGTGCAGTATCAAGAAAAGTTCGAATCTCGCCACAATGCTTCTGCCCGAGATCTTGAAGGCATGCTCTACACTATTGGCGTGAGCAGTTTGGATGAACTCATTTTGCAGACAATTCCCGAGACGATTTGCCTGCACAAGCCCTTGAACTTGCCACCTGCACAATCGGAGCAAGAATTCTTGCAGTCGATAAAATCACTGGCAAAGAAAAATAAAGTCTTCAAGTCCTACATTGGCATGGGCTACTACGGCACATTTACGCCGACCGTCATCTTGCGCAATATCTTAGAAAATCCAGGTTGGTACACAGCTTACACACCCTATCAACCAGAGATTTCACAAGGGCGATTGGAAATGCTCCTCAATTTTCAGACGATGGTTGCTGACCTAACCGCCATGGATATTGCCAACGCCTCGCTCTTAGACGAAGCCACTGCAGCTGCCGAAGCCATGCATCTGCTCTACGCCGTGCGTCCTGCAAGCAAGCAACATGCCAAGCAGTGTTTTGCCTCTGAGCTTTTGCATCCGCAAACGCTGGATGTTCTGCGTACGCGCACCGCATCGCTTGGCGTTGAACTCATCGTCGGCAATCACCACACGCTCGAGCTTGCTCATCCCAATCTTTTTGCAGCGATTGTGCAATATCCTGCCACAGATGGTAATGTTGAAGATTACACGGACTTTATTGCTGCCGCACACCAGCATAATGTAACCGTAGCCGTCGGTACTGATTTGCTGGCTCTAACTTTGCTCAAACCACCGGGGGAGATGGGCGCAGATGTGGTGTTTGGTTCAGCACAACGCTTCGGTGTACCTATGGGCTACGGCGGACCACATGCCGCATTTTTTGCCACGAAAGAAACTTTCAAGCGCAATTTACCTGGGCGTCTCATCGGTGTTTCAATTGATGCTGATGGCAAACGCGCCTTGCGTATGGCACTACAAACACGCGAACAACACATTCGCCGTGAAAAAGCAACTTCAAACATCTGCACCGCACAAGTCTTGCTTGCTGTGATGGCAGCCGCTTATGCTATCTATCATGGTCCAAAAGGCTTGCGTGCAATTGCCGAGCGAGTCTATGGTTTAACTGCACTGCTTAAGCGCAGTCTGGTCCATCTGGGCTTTAGCATTAAAAATCAAACGCATTTTGATACGCTCACTGTCAATGTCGGCAGCAAGCGTGAGCGAGAGCGCTATCGCAAAGCCACTGAAAGAGCTGGCATTAACTTGCGCCTCTACGATGACAAACATATCGGCATTTCACTCGATGAAACCACAACTGTTCAAGATGTCAAGCAGCTTATTGAGATTCTTGGTGCATACCGCCAGCCTCTTGCACAGGCTTTTCTTGATGAGCAGTTTGAGCAGTACCAACATGAAATTGAGTTAGAGTTACCCGCATCGCTCACGCGTACTTCACCCTTTCTGACACATCCTGTTTTCAGGACACATCACAGCGAACATGAGATGCTGCGCTACTTGAAGCAACTGGAGAACAAAGATGTCTCAATGGTGCACTCAATGATTTCGCTGGGCAGCTGCACTATGAAACTCAATGCCACGAGCGAAATGATACCCATCACTTGGCAAGAGTTTAGCGACTTACATCCATTTGCGCCAATCTCGCAAGCTGAAGGGTATCAGGAGCTATTCAAAACCTTGAGTGCATGGCTATGCGAAATCACCGGCTTTGAGGCTGTGTCTTTGCAGCCTAATTCAGGTGCGCAAGGCGAATACACAGGTCTGATGGTCATTCGCGCCTACCACCGCGCTCGTGGTGAAGCACATCGCCATGTTGCGCTTATTCCACAATCGGCACACGGCACTAATCCTGCCAGTGCGGTGATGGCTGGCATGCAAGTTGTCGTCGTAAAATGCGATGAGCGTGGCAACATCGACCTCAACGATTTGAAGACCAAAGCCGAACAGTATCAAAACACGCTTGCGTGCTTGATGGTTACCTATCCATCAACACATGGCGTGTTCGAAGAACGCATCAAAGAAATCTGTGAGATAATTCATCGCTATGGCGGGCAAGTCTACATGGACGGCGCAAACATGAACGCCCAAGTTGGTTTGACAAGTCCTGCTGCAATTGGTGCAGATGCGTGTCATCTTAACTTGCACAAGACTTTCTGCATTCCACACGGCGGCGGCGGTCCCGGTATGGGACCAATTTGTGTAGCCAAACATCTTGCACCCTTTTTGCCCAAACACTGCCTTGTTGAGACTGGTGGCGAGCAGGGCATCAGTGCAGTCTCAGCAGCGCCTTTTGGCAGTGCCTCCATTCTTCTCATTTCTTACGCCTACATTGCTATGATGGGCGCAGAGGGATTGACGAATGCAACAAAACTTGCTATAGTCAATGCAAACTATATCAAAGCGCGTCTTGAAGGTGCCTACCATGTGCTTTATACCAACCAAAATGGTCGATGTGCGCATGAGATGATTCTTGACCTGCGTCCATTCAAAGCCGTTGGCATTGAAGCAGAAGATGTTGCCAAGCGCTTGATGGATTATGGCTTCCATGCACCGACACTCTCCTTCCCCGTTGCAGGTACAATTATGATTGAACCCACAGAATCAGAGCCTAAAGCTGAACTCGATCGCTTCTGCGATGCGATGCTCGCCATTCGTGAAGAAATCCGTGAGATTGAATTAGGCAAAGCCGATCCACTCAATAATGTCTTGAAAAACGCACCGCACACCGCTGAGATGCTACTGTCGGATCATTGGGATAAACCCTACTCTCGCGAGAAAGCTGCATATCCCTTGCCATTTGTGCGCGAAAGAAAAATCTGGCCCAGCACCCGTCGTATTGATGGTGCGTATGGCGACCGTAACCTTGTCTGCACATGTGAGACTGTTGAATCTTACACCGAGCATGTACAGCCTGCCGTAATCAATTCTTATACAGAGCCACAGCCTGCTGCAAGTTAAAATGTAACTTCTGCGCAGCTCACGCTTGGCTCTATGCAAATCGGCATTTTGTGCGTAACATTGTAAGTTATGTGTTCTGCAACCTATCAGTAAAGGAGTAACTATGTCTGCGCTAAAAGAGTCCATTCTCCAGCTTATCACGGAGACTTCCACCAACTTACCCAGCGATGTGCGTCGTGCTATTGCCGCAGCAGCAGAGCGAGAAGACGCTACCTCGCGTTCTGGCTTAGCTATGTCGACCATTACGCTCAACGTGGATATGGCGTGCGATAATGTCTCACCGATTTGCCAAGATACAGGTATGCCCACTTTCTTCATTCATACCCCTGTGGGCGTCAATCAGTTAGAAATTAAATCAGCAATCAGGGAAGCAATCGTAGACGCCACAAAAGCTGGCAAGCTACGCCCTAACTCTGTGCATCCGATTACGGGCAAGAATAGTGGCACCAATGTCGGTCCCGGCGTTCCTGTCATGCACTTTGAGCAGTGGGAAAAAGATTTCACCGAAATTAAACTCATCTTGAAAGGCGGCGGCTGCGAAAACAAAAACATTCAATACTCACTCCCCACCGAACTTGAAGCTTTAGGCAAAGCAGGTCGTGATTTAGATGGGATTCGCAAGTGTATTATGCATGCCGTTTGGCAAGCACAAGGTCAAGGTTGCTCGGCTGGCTTTATCGGTGTCGGCATCGGTGGCGATAGAACTTCTGGATACGAACTTGCTAAAGTACAGCTTTTGCGCCCACTCGACGACATCAACCCCGACCCAACCCTACGCGAACTTGAAGACTATGTAATGCACAACGCCAATGCACTCAACATCGGTACGATGGGCTTTGGCGGTAAAGTTACACTTCTTGGCTGCAAAATCGGTCTGGCAGAACGCTTGCCTGCAAGTTTCTTTGTCAGCGTGGCTTACAACTGTTGGGCTTATCGACGATTGGGTGTGTGGCTCGATCAGGATGGCAAGATTATCAAATGGCTATACCGCGAAGCCGATGAAATCAAGCGCCTTGCCAAAGGTGACGGCATTACGCTGACTGGTAAAGAAATTGTCTTGCAATCACCTATCAGCGAAGAGCAGATTCGCAAAATCAAGGTAGGCGACATTGTTATCATCAATGGTGCTATGCACACCGGGCGCGATGCTTTTCATCACTATGTAATTCATCATGGTCTGGAAGCCAAAGATATGCCTGTGGACACGCGCGGTGGCGTGCTCTATCACTGCGGACCAGTCGTGGTAAAAGAAAATGGTAAGTATCGCATCACCGCCGCTGGACCGACCACCTCGATTCGTGAAGAGCCTTACCAAGCTGATGTCATTAAGCGCCTCGGCTTCCGTGTTGTCATTGGTAAAGGTGGAATGGGTGCCAAGACGCTCAAAGGCTTGCAGGAGCACGGTGCCGTTTATCTCAATGCTATCGGCGGTGCTGCGCAATACTACGCCAAGTGCATCAAGGCAGTAACCGGTGTTGATTTTCTTGAAGAAATGGGCGTGCCCGAAGCCATGTGGCATCTAGACGTCGAAGGTTTTGCCGCCATCTGCACAATGGATTCACATGGCAATTCCTTGCATAAAGAGCTAGAGGAAGAGTCGCTCGAGCGTCTTAGAGCTTTTGCTGAGCCTGTGTTCAAATAACTTCGTGCCATCCGACGCAGAGAGCAGCTAAAGACGCCAATATGCCAACGCACGACTTTCTTGCTGATGCACTTTTGCGCCTTGAGCAACGCATTCACGCCGATGCATATCGTGGCTACGACCCTTACGATGCTTTGACTTCACCGCTCTTCAAGCTGCCAATTTTGAGACAGCAAAAAACTTTGCGCTGGGGCGCACAGCAAGTCTTGAAGCGCTTGCCCATCAATGTGCGCCCACTTCTCTTCATCCCAAAAGGCTACAACCCCGTTACGCTCGGTCTTGCTTTGCACGCTTATACTCTGCTGAAAGATGTTTTTCCTCAAAAAGCTCCCTTTTACGATGAGCGCAGTGCATTTTGTCTTTCAGAATTAGAACGCTTGCAATCGAAAGGCTACAGCGGGGCATGCTGGGGCTACGACTTTGATTGGGAAGCACGCTACGCTCGCATTCCTGCCTACACACCAACTGTAGTTGCCACAGGCTTTATTACCAACGCACTCTTCGAGTATTACCGCCGCACGAAAAATCTGCAAGCCCTTACGCTTTGCAAAAGTGCCACACAGTTCGTCCTCAACGATCTGCAGCGCACTTGGTTTGACGGCATGTTTTGTTTTTCTTACTCACCGCTGGATCGACAGGTTGTTTTGAATGCCACGCTCAAAGGAGCACGGCTCTTAGCACAAGTCTATTCCGTTACGAAACAGGCGCAGCTGCTTGAGGAAGCCAAAAAAACTGTAGCGTTTGTGGTAAGCAAGCAACAGTCCAGTGGTGCATGGTCGTATTCGCAAGGGGATGCACGCACATGGGCTGATAATTTTCACACCGGCTATGTGCTCGATTGCCTTGATGAAGTTATCAAATGCTCGGGGGAAAACACCTTTTCTGCTTGTTTGCAAAAAGGCTTTGCGTATTACGAAGCAAATTTTTTCGTGGAAGATATTGATGGTTTGATGCCGAAGTACTACGATTACGCACTCTATCCGATTGACGCTACTGCAGGCGCACAATCCATTCTTACCCTCACGCGCTTTGGCAAGCTCAAGTCAGCACTCAAGGTCGCAACTTGGCTATGCAAGCATCTGCAGCGCACAGATGGGCACTTTGCTTATCAAAAGCATCGCTATTACCTCAACGCCATTCCTTATATGCGCTGGTCAAGCGCGTGGATGTATCTTGCACTGGCGTTTCTTTTGCAAGCGCAGGCTCATCAGCACGGAGATTGAGCACGTTCTTTTTCTGCAACGCGCTGCATATAACTTCCTTACGGCTACTTGCCAATCGTTTGCGCAATGAACTTACCTCCAAAGCCAAACACTGCACCTGCAAGCCCGCCCAGAATATGCGCAAACTGCGAGACATTATCAGGCTTGAAGCTATTGACAATTTCTTGCCCTAAGTAAAGCGCGGCGACAATCACGAAAGTCAGAGGAATTTCACCATCACGGATGTTTGCAAACGAGGCTAAGAGAATGAGCATAAAGACAACGCCACTTGCACCTAAAAGCCCTGTCGAAAAGAAAATCGTGTTGAGCAATCCTGTCACAAACGCTGTAATGAGAATCTTCACCAGAATAGCCATTGAACCATATTTTTCTTCAAGCAGCGGACCGATGAGCAAGATGTATGAAAAATTGCTGATTAGATGTGTCCAATCGGCATGACCAATCACATGCGAAAAAAGTCGGAAGTATGTTAGCGGGTTAAAGAAAGACATTGACGGCAGCGCAGTAAAAAAGGCTTGCGTGCTATAGCCTTTGGTGAGGTTGCTCAGCAGCATCACTGCGGCACAGATGAGCGCATAGGTTAAAATCACAGGAGAATTGTAGCGAATCGTCATTGTTCAAATCGCGGTCAAATTTTTGAAGATGCAACATGCTGGATTTGGCAGCGCATGCTTGGATTCGGCGAAGTTTGATAAGCGCGAATGAACGCACGAAGCGCTTCCACATCAATGCCCATGAATTGAGCAGGAGCAACAGCAAGTTTTGGATAGGCTTTTTCGAAATTGCGCGCTGCACATTCTAATCGCTGCGTTTTCAGGCAGTGCAAGGCTGCCGCAAGTTGCACCAAGCCACGCAAGAAAATTTCTGCATCTTCGTTCATTGCCTGCCAGGTTTGTTCCCACGCTTCATGCGCATCCCAGTAGGCTTCACGATTAAACTTTGCAATGCCATCGAGAAACTGTGCACGCTGCGCTTCAGACAGAGTCGGTTCGCTTAGCGTTGTGATGTCTTCGGGTGAGCGTTTGCGTGGTGCGCTCGCTGATGTCTTCATAGAGCAAAGTCAGATAGAAGTGTTTTCAAACGACTTGGTGTGTCGGCTTTAGCCTTCTCTAACGACGGCGGCATGCTCTCAAAAATCGCAAAGACTTTCTCAATGCCCAAATCTTTTGCGTCTTGTTGGCTCAGTTCACAGAGCCCTGCAATGGCAACGCACGGTTTGCGATGCTGTTGACATAGACGCGCAACACTGCCCACCACCTTACCTGCAAACGATGTGCGGTCAAGCTTGCCCTCCCCTGTGATGACAACATCGCTCTGCGCAATTTGTTCATCGAGATGCACGAACTCACTGACAAACTTGAAGCCAGAGATGATTTTTACGGATTTGAGGAAAGGCGAAAGCAGCAACATTCCGAAGCCAAGTCCGCCTGCTGCGCCTGCACCTTCAACATCCCGAAAGCCTTGATGCCTTGCTGCTTCTGCAAGGTTAGCAAAATGCGCTAGACGGGCTTCGAAGTAAGGCTCCTCATCTGGCATCACACCTTTTTGCTTGCCAAAAACTTTGATGGCGCCGTTTTCACCCAAGAGTGGGTTCTTCACATCGCTTGCAAGCAACAGCGAGAGCGACGGCGGCAGGGCGAGTGGGGAGAAATCTACTGTCGCCAGTGCAGCAAGTCCAGCGTTACCGAACGGAATAGGGTGCTTGGCTTGGTCAAGTAGTAAGACACCTAAGGCTTGAAGTGCACCTGCGCCACCATCGCAAGTAGCGCTGCCACCTAAGCCCAGCACAAGCTCCGATGCACCGACTTCAACTGCAGCGCGCATCATTTCACCGACGCCAAATGTCGTGGCAAGGTCGGGACGCAATGCGCCTTTGACCAGCGTCAATCCAGCGGCGGCACTTGTTTCCATAATTGCGCGCTGCCCGAGCTGGACAAATTCCGCGATAATTTTTTCAGCCAGCGGTGCAGTGACTTCTGTGCGATGTATCTTTGCGCCTGCAACAGACTTGAAGACCTGCGTAAAGCCTTCACCGCCATCCGAGAGCACTTGAATTGCGCAAGCCCTACGCATGTGTTCGGGCAAAGCACGTTTGATATGCTGAGCAATTTCTTCTGAAGAAAACGTGCCCTTGAAACTATCGAGCGCAAGGAGTATTTTCATCACTTCAAAAAATTGCGTTGGCGCACATCTATGCCTCTGATTTTGCACTCAACCTACAGCCCTCCCGCATTTCTAACAAATGGACATGCTCAAACAATTTTCGCTGCTCTCTGCCGCACCGTGAAAAATGTGCGCTATAGACGCGAGCGCATCACAACAAGCGATGATGATTTTCTTGATTTAGATTGGCTTTGCATCGGCAGTCAGCATCTTGTTATTCTTTCGCATGGCTTGGAAAGCCATTCCTTGCGTAGTTATATGTTGGGTATGGCACGCGCGCTCCATCAGCACGGTTTTGATGTGTTAGCATGGAATTTTCGTGGGTGCAGTGGCGAGCCGAATCGTCAGGTGCGTGCATACCACAGCGGCGCTACGGAAGATTTGCACGAGGTCGTAGAGCATGCTCTCGGGCAAGGTCGGTATGCACGTATCATGCTGGTTGGATTTAGCTTGGGTGCAAACTTAACGCTGAAGTATTTGGGCGAACAAGGCAGTGCCGCAGCAGCAAAGATTGCCGCTGCTGTCTGTTTCTCTGTGCCCCTAAGTTTGGCAGAGTGTTCTCGTGCTATCTCACGTCAGCCGATTTACAATCGCCGATTTTTGCGCCAACTTTTGCACAAGGTCGTTGAAAAATCAAGGCATGTGCCGCAGCCGATTTCACTTGAACGCTTGCAGCGCATCAAAACGCTTTGGGAATTTGATGATTGCTACACCGCCCCTATTCACGGCTTCAAAAATGCTGAAGACTACTACACCAAGTGCAGTTCAGCGCAGTTTCTTGATGCGATTGCCGTGCCCACGCTTATTGTCAATGCAATGGACGATCCTTTTCTATCCCCTGCTTGCTTTCCTTTCGAGCAAGCAAGACGCTTACGCACCATCTGGTTTGAAGCACCACGCGCAGGCGGACACATTGGCTTTGTGTCATTTAATTCAAACGGCTTGTATTGGTCAGAGCAGCGCACCGTAGAATTTTTCTCTGACGCTATCTCATAAAAGTCACAAAAGCATTAAATTTCAAGCTTACGGTCAAAAACGTATGCATTCACGGCATCAAGCCAAGGCTAAGTCTGCAGAGGGAACGCATTTGCGCAAAAAATTCTTTGAGAGGCAAATTATCTCAACACATGGGGGTATTGATTGGACTGAGCATTATCATGTTGTGGCTTGCTCACCTGATTTATCTCTTCAGCAGCCCGCTTTCTTGGACGACACTGCAGAGCTACTTGCATCTTGCCGTGCAAGGCTATCTGACCACCGGGCTGTTCATCACAGCACATGATGCCATGCATGGCTCGGTTAGCTCTTTGCGCTGGCTCAATCATGCCATTGGAGCTTGTGCTTGCTGGCTTTTTGGTGCCATGTCTTATCGGCGCTTGCTTGAGCATCACAAGCAGCACCATGCCGCACCTGCTACAGCTACTGATCCAGACTTTCATGTCAAGTCGCAAAATTTTTGGGTTTGGTTTGCTGCGTTTCTTTTCCGCTATGCCACTGTGCCACAAATTCTGACTATGGCAGCACTTTACAATCTCTTTGAGCGTGTTTTCTTCGTGCCTGAATCACGCATCTGGCTTTTCTGGATATTGCCGTGTGCATGGGGCGCTCTGCAACTTTTCTATTTCGGCACCTATCAACCGCATAAATTGCCTCTGACTGACGATATGCACCCATACGCAGCGCGTACCCTGAAACGCAATCACCTCTGGGCAATGCTCTCCTGCTATTTTTTCGGCTACCACTGGGAACATCATCACTCACCTGCCACACCTTGGTGGAAACTCTGGCGACTCAAAGATGCTCTGCAAAAGCAGCCGATTTAGCGCAAACACATGAAGCACATTTTTCTTAGGAAAAACGAAGAACAGCGATTGCGCTCTGGTCATCAATGGGTCTTCAGCAATCAACTGCTCGATGTCGATAAGACCATCGCAAACGGCGATGTGGTTGCACTCTACTCTTTTACAAAACAATTTTTAGGCATCGGATTTTTCAACCGTCATTCGCTGATTGCGTATCGACATCTGAGCGCGCATGAAGAACCTATCGACCAAGCTTTTTTTGAGCATCGCTTAGACGCTGCGTGGCGATTGCGAAAAGTGCTCTACCCTGAATCGCTCACGAATACCTTTCGATTGGTGCATGGCGAATCAGATCACTTGCCCGGTCTTATTGTTGATAAGTTTGCTGATGTGCTCTCGGTCCAGACTTTTTCGGTCGGAATGGAAGTGCGGCTTGATACAATTTGCGCGGCATTGGTCAAACGCTTTTCACCGCGTGCTATTGTCTTGCGCAATGAATCAGAGTTAAGAAAGTTAGAAGGCTTAGAGCAATACTCACGTCTTGCGTTTGGGGAGTTGGCAGGTAGCGTTGAAATTGTCGATGCTGGTATCAAGTATGCTGTAGATGTGCGGCATGGACACAAAACAGGGTTTTTCCTTGACCAGCGGGAAAATCGCAAGCGTATTCGTCCGTTTGCAAAAGGTGCACGTGTGCTGGATGTTTTCACAAGCGATGGTGGCTTTGCTTTGAATGCACTTTATGCTGGTGCGCGTGAGGTTGTCGCTCTTGATGCTTCTGCCGATGCACTCACACGTGCGCAACACAACGCTGAGTTGAATGGCTTTCAAAACCTTTGTACCCGTCAAGGCGATGCATTTTTACTACTTGAAGAGATGCTCCAAAATGGGGAGCACTTTGATCTTGTCATTTTAGACCCGCCGAGTCTGACCAAATCAAAGAAAAACGTTGAGAGTGCGACAAAAGCCTACCGCAAGCTCAATCGGCTTGGTCTTCTACTTGTCAAGTCTGGTGGATACTTAGCCACAGCTTCATGCTCGCACCATGTGTCGGAGTCAGAGTTTTTGAAGATTTTGGCGCAAGCGGCTGCTGATGCTAAGCGCAGTGTCAAGATTTTAGAGCGCGCCACGCAAGCGCCCGATCATCCAATTTTACCTGCAATGCCAGAAACGCAGTATCTGAAATTTGCGCTGCTCTATGTTGCCGATGAGCATTAGCCCACACCGAGTTTTTTGTTCAGATGCAAGATGACTTCTTTGTGCAGGTCAGAGATAGATTTGAGGGCATTGAGCACGACGAACCGTTCGGGCTCTTGGCGTGCAAGGGTTTGGTAGCCTTCGCGGACACGGTGGTAGAACGCTAAGCCTGAACGCTCCATACGATCAAGTGGCAATTCATCTTTGCTGAAAGCAAGCGGTATGGATTTTTCGGAAAATTTGCGCATCAGTGCGTCTTCAGGCAAAATGTCTAGGTAAAACGTCAGCGTCGGGACCAGTCCAAATGTTGCAATGCGATTGACGGTTGCAATCATGTTTAAATCCAGACCTCGTCCAAAGCCTTGGTAGGCTGTTGTAGAGTCATAGAAGCGATCGAGAATAATGATTGTACCTTTTTGCAAAGCTGGTAAAATGAGCGCCTCGCAGAGTTCAGCGCGACTTGCAGCAAAGAGCAAAAGTTCTGCTGTCGGATGAATCTTATTTTGACTTTTGAGCAGGAGCGCGCGGATACTTTCTGCGGTAGCTACACCACCAGGCTCGCGTAGTGCTAACACTTTAATGTCGCGTGAGCGGAGATAGCTTTCGAGCAATTTAACTTGTGTCGACTTGCCGCTGCCGTCTATGCCTTCAAATGAAATCAGCATACTGATTGCACACCTTGAGCCGAGCATTAAAGCAAATTTTTTGCAATCGGCTGTGCTTTTGTCTGACGCTGCAAAAGTTGTTCCAGCAAGGCAGAGGGTGAATCAGACACAAGCAGCACTTCACGGTGGCTGGATTTGATGAAGCCTTCAGCTACGGCATGGTCTAAAAAAGCAATCAAGTGATTGTAGTAACCATTGATGTTGAGCAGTCCGCATGGCTTTTGGTGTAGCCCTAATTGTGCCCAAGTCAGGATTTCAAAAAGTTCATCGAGTGTACCCAAGCCGCCAGAGAGTGCAATGAAGGCATCGGAGAGTTCTGCCATTTGAGCTTTGCGTTCATGCATTGAGGAGACTATCAAGAGTTGTGTCAGCGCACGATGTGCGGCTTCTTTTTGCACCAAAATTTCAGGAATGATCCCGATCACTTCACCGCCAGCCGACAAGACCGCATCAGCGACAACGCCCATCAGTCCTAAATTGCCGCCTCCATACACCAATCGTAAGCCACGCTGAGCAATTTGCTCTCCGAGCTCCATGGCCGCTTTGCGGTGTGCTGGGTGCAACCCTGTACGAGATCCACAATAGACACAAATGTTCTGACTTGGCAGCAATGGTGAAGAGGTCATCATTGAACGGTTTGATTGGTAGGTTATGCCAGCTAAGATACGCAAAGTCAAGCGAGTGCACAAGGCAGCAGGCAAGCTGTGCACCACGCAGGTTTACTTACGACTGCGTCGGCGCTTTGGTACAGCCGGTCGAGTCGGTCGCGGTTGTGAGTCTGCCTTGGGTTTGCGTCCGCGTCGGCGAGAAGATGGTGCATCAGGATTGGTGTCATCGTTTGGAAAAACCTCGCCAGTCGAGGAGTAAATCTCGACAAGATTGCCGTCTGGATCGAGCAGGAAAAAGGCACGACCGTCGCGGCGTTTTGCCGGTTGTGTCAGCAAGTGAATGTTGTTATTCTTCAGAAATGCTGCAGCTTCATCGACTTCTTCATCGGTTGCTAGGCGTAGCCCGAAGTGATCGACGCGAATATCGCGTGCTTCTTCAGGACTTGGCGTCTCTGCGCGTACCAAGACCAGCATATCACCTGCCGCTTCCAAGTAGGTCATATTGATGCCCAGCCGATGATGCAACTTGAAGCCAATGAGTTTGGTGTAAAACTCCTCGGAGCGGCGCAGGTCATTGACACGCAGCGTAATCTGACTGATGCCCGTAAGTTTAAGCATAATGTGTTTTGGCAATCACAGTTTTAAGATACTGTGCTACCTGCGCCGAGGTGGCAGCTCTCGATACTCGAATGTGTACTCACGATTTTCATACTCATTGATAGCAATAATCGTCGGCTTCGGCAACTTTTCATACTTGATACTAATTGCCACTTGTTCTGGGAAAATACGATCAGCTTCGGCTTCGTTGGTCGGGTTTCTTGTCTTGGCTTTGAACGGTGCGATTTTCTCCTCAAGTTCAGCGCGTTGCTGCTCGTTGATTTCTTTTGCTCGCCGCGCCATTGCAACAACAATTTCATAGATGTTATTGCTTTGATGCATCAGTTTTGAGAAATCGATAACTTTAATTGGCATAGCGTATGTGCATTCTTTAAGTTATGAGTCAAGAAAACGGCTAATTAAAGCCTTCACTTCGTCAATTGCTGTTTGAAGTGAATCATTGACGACCACCGCATCAAACTGATTCGAAAACGAGAGTTCATACTCTGCACGTTCTAATCGACGTTGAATTGCCTCAGGTGTCTCTGTGCGTCGACTGAGCAGACGCTCACGCAGCACCTCCAAACTCGGTGGCTTGATAAAAATTAGTAAGGCACGCTCCCCATACAGCTTTTTGACATTCATCGAACCATTGACGTCCAAATCTAACAGCAAATGCTTACCGCTCGTGAGCACACTGTCAGCAACTGATTTTAGTGTGCCGTAGTAATTGTCGAAGTGCTTTGAGTGCTCAATGAATTCACCTTGACGCAATTTCTCTTCAAATTCATCGCGCGACAGAAAGTGATACTCTCGACCGTTTTGCTCACCCTCACGCATCGGGCGCGTTGTTGCCGAAACTGAAAATACGAGGTTTGGAAATGCAGCAAGTACTGCCTTCGCAATCGTGGATTTACCTGTGCCCGAAGGTGCAGCAAAGACAATGAGTTTGCCCTTCGGCTGTTCAGATGCCACTGAAGATGACACATGCGTAGCAGACTCCGACTCTGAAGCAGCTGTCATATCTTGCAAAAGACTTTCAAATGAAATAAACATAAGTTACTCAATATTCTGAACTTGTTCTCGAATTTTCTCTAGCTCCTCTTTGAGGAAAACAACAGCCTGAGAGATTTCCGCATTTTGCGATTTAGCAGCAATCGTATTGGCTTCTCGGTTCTGCTCTTGCAACAGAAAGTTCAAGCGTCGACCAGGCGCTTCATGCTGTGCCAGCGTCTCAAGAAAAAACTTGTTATGGCTACGAAAGCGCACACACTCTTCTGTGATATCCATTTTATCGGCTAAAAGTACAATTTCCAGCTCAAGCCGCTCTCGGCTCACTTTGGACTCTTCGAGCAGAATTTCACGTACCTTGGTGCGCAATTTCTCACGTGTCTCTTCAATCGTTTTTGCAGATAGTGCCGCAATGTGATCTATCGTCGCTTCAAGGCGCGCAATACGCGCTTCAAAATCACGTCTCAACTCCTCACCTTCTTTACGGCGCATCATGCGCACAGCTTGAATAGCTTGGTCAATTGCTTTGCAGATAATTTGCCACTCTCGCTCAACTTCCTCTGGTTCTTCTTCCACAGACTCAAACATATCAGAAAATTTCAGCAGATGGTCAAGCGTAATCGGCGTGCTAATCTGTGCCGCCTCTTGCAGCGCACGCAACAGCGAGGCATAGGCCTTAACGACCTCAGGCTTAATACGCACAGGCGGCGCTACTAACGCATCACGCTCAAGCTGAACTGAAAGAGAAATTTTTCCACGCTGTAACTCTTTTCGTACAAGTTCTCGCGCCTCTAACTCACGCGCGCTGAATTCGCGTGGCAACTTGACCAAAATCTCTACAAAACGGCTATTGACAGAGCGAATCTCTGCAATAGCGCGAAGACCGTTCTCGGCATATTCTCCTCTGCCGTATCCGGTCATGCTCTCAATCATGTGTAGTTTGTCTCAATGCTGTTTTTGACGAGATGGTGATTTTTTGCGTTTAGCTGAAAACAAAAATAGGTATCAAGCGTATTTCTACCAACATAAGCGCCAACCGAGAACTTGCATCTGCAATCTGCGATGCATAAATAAACTCACGCATAATGTTTAACTTTGTCAGAATGCAACTGTTTTACATACCACGCATGAAAAAATTTCTCTTACTCATTTTGCTAGGCGTGCTCATTGCGCCAAACCTGCACGCACAGTTCGTCGATGGTAAAAACCTCGTTACACCCTCATTACACACCAACAGCACAGACCTAACCAAACCGTTCACGCTAGCTATCAAATTCAAGATTGAAAAAGATTGGCATCTTTATTGGAAAAATCCGGGCGATGCAGGCTTCCCGCCCAGAATCACATGGCAATTGCCTGACGGATTTAGCGTTGGGGATTTGCAGTTTCCAACACCGCACAAAATCATTGAGGCTGACCTTGTTGCGTTTGGATACAGTGATGAACTTATCTTGCTTGCTGAAGTCACCCCCCCAAAGCAGTTGCCTAAAGCACTTTCTATCTCTGCTTCAATCGATTGGCTGGTGTGCAAAGAATCGTGCGTGCCCGGCAATGCCAAAGTTTCCTTAGACCTCTCTCGCCTGCAGCCCAGCGATATTGAAGAAGCCAATACCTTGATTGCACGCGCAAAAGCCACCTTGCCTACACCGCTTTCGCAGAGCACACTGCAAGTCGAACATGCCCTCTTTGATGGATACACCCTTTCATTGGCTTTCAGTGGTCGAGATGCTAAGCGTATCCTTGATTTTTTCCCCGAACCTCATGATGCTTTTCTTTACCGATTTAATGAATTCAAAGTTGAAAATGGTAAAGTCATCATGCCCGTTACACTTCAAGGGGCAATGCCAACATCTGTAGAACTTCGTGGCATTGTTATGCTCGACGAAAAAGGCTATGAGATTCAGACGAGCGTGCAGGCTGCCAGCCAAATCTCTACAGCACCTCAAACGGAGCGCGCACAGACTAGCTTACTCAATCAAACTTTCAACACGCAAGCGCAAACTGCTTCTCTCTCGATTGGACTTGCCATGCTTTTTGCGTTTATCGGTGGCATCATTCTCAACATTATGCCTTGTGTTTTGCCCGTGCTCTCGCTCAAAGTGATGAGCCTTGTGCGCAACGCTTCTCAATCCAAAGTAGAGAGCCTGAAGCATGGCTTAGTCTTTATGCTCGGTGTGCTCCTATCGTTTTGGATTTTAGCCCTTGCGGTGATTGTGTTGCAGCAAGCAGGTCAGCAAGTCGGTTGGGGCTTTCAATTTCAATCTCCCGCTTTTGTGCTCATAATGACGCTGGTCATCTTCATTTTCGGTCTCAACCTTGCTGGAGTCTTTGAATTTTCTGCGCCGCATCTTTCTGGTGAAGTAGACAAAACCTTGATGCGCCATGACCTCTGGGGCTCCTTCGCAAATGGCGTTTTAGCCACAACCCTTGCGACCCCTTGCACCGCACCGTTTTTAGGCAGCGCATTAGGCTTTGCTTTCTCACAACCGCCTCACATCATCTTCATCATCTTTACGATGGTCGGCTTCGGACTTGCTGCACCGTATGTTCTATTTGCAGCCAAACCAGAGTGGCTGAAATTTATTCCAAAGCCCGGACCATGGATGAATCGCTTCAAACAAGTGATGAGTTTTCTACTTTTTGCTACGGTGGTTTGGCTCCTTTCGGTGTTGGGCGCACAACTTGGCATCCAAGGCATAACCGCTGCG
The DNA here is from genome assembly GCA_002763895.1 of [Chlorobium] sp. 445. Lineage (NCBI taxonomy): Bacteria > Pseudomonadati > Chlorobiota > Chlorobiia > Chlorobiales > Chloroherpetonaceae > [Chlorobium] sp. 445. The sequence continues at coordinate 2,967 of NSLH01000002.1, read as the reverse complement.
CTGGTATTGCTGCTCTCAGTTAGTGTCGGATTCTGGCTTGTCGGTCAGTTTATTGACTATGGCTCGACACGGCTACGCAAGTTTATCGTTTGGACAACCGCACTCTTGCTCATGGTCGGCACATATATCATCACGTTTGAGCGTCAGTTGCACTGGCGCGACGCCCAGACGCTTGTTGCAACAAGCCTACACACTGACAGCAAAATTCCATGGCAGCCCTTTTCGCTGAGCACCATTGAAACCGCTGTGCAGTCAGGCAAAACGGTTTTTGTGGACTTCACTGCAGATTGGTGCTTTACATGCAAGGTTACAGAGAAAACCGTTATAGAAACCGAGGCGGTAGAAAAGAAAATTGCTGAGTTAGGTATTGTAGCTATCAAAGCCGATTGGACCAATCGCAATGATGAGATTACGCAACTCTTGCGCAAGTTTGGTCGTTCTGGTGTGCCGCTCTATGTGGTTTTTCCATCAGGAAAACTCAATGAACCTGTCGTCTTGCCCGAAGTGCTCACACCTGAACTTTTGATTGAAACCTTTGAGAAAGCTGCGCAAAAGCCTACAGCTGAAAAAAATGATTAAGAAATGATTATGGTTACTGATAGGTATTTTTACATGTTTTGCGTATCTTAAAAGTTGATTCGTTCTAAATCTTCAGCAGTGATGGCAGTGGCAAAGCAGAAAATCGGTCAACGCTATTCGCGTCAGCGCGCAGAAATTCTCAAAATCGTTCAAGGTACGGACAACCATCCCACAGCAGATTGGGTGTATGAGCAAGCGCGCGCCGTCATTCCTAATATCAGCTTGGGTACGGTCTATCGCAACCTGAACTTACTCGTCGAGGAAGGCTTAATTCAGCGTGTCCTGCTGGGCGATGGGGTTGTGCGCTATGATGGCAAGCTCGGTCATCATCATCATTTTATCTGCACAAAAACCGGCAAAATCTATGACGTTGAGCTGCCTTTTGACGCTTCTTTGCTCGAGGAACTTGCTGCAAGAACAGGCTTGAAAGCCACAGCATACAAAATTGAATTTTACGGCGAAACATAGTCGTGCACATTTTGTCAGTCTTCCGTCTAGCCACTTTTTCTTTCTTTGTATCGGCTTTTGCTGTTGATTTTTCCTCTTAAATCTTATCCCATTACATCATGAAAGCTGCCGTGCTTCATGCCGCTCACTCGCCCCTCGTCTTTTCAGAGGTTGAAACGCCCAAGCCTGCTGCCAGTGAAGTGCTCATCAAATTGCGCTATGCGGCGCTCAATCACCGCGATGTCTGGATTCAAAAAGGACTATATGCCGGCTTGAAATTCCCGATTATCTTGGGCTCCGATGGGGCTGGCACGGTTGAAGCGCTTGGCGAGAGCGTCCCAAAAGATTGGCTTGGCAAAGAGGTGATTATCAATCCAAGTTTGGATTGGGGCACAGATGAACGTGCTCAGCAAAAATCTTTCCGCATTTTGGGCTTACCGGATGACGGCACATTTGCAGAATTTGTCAAAGTTCCTGCAGAAAATCTTGCGCACAAGCCAGCGCATCTTTCGTTCGAAGCCGCTGCAGCCTTACCGCTTGCAGGTCTGACGGCATATCGCGCCTTGTTCTCTCGTGCTAAGCTTTCAGCGCAGGACAAAGTTTTGATTACAGGCATTGGTGGCGGTGTGGCGTTGTTCGGGTTACAGTTTGCTGTAGCACTAGGTGCAGAAGTCTGGGTTACCTCAGGCTCAGACGAGAAACTCTCAAGAGCCATGGCGCTGGGTGCAAAGGGCGGCGCCAATTACACACAGCCGAATTGGGTTGAGAGGCTACGTCAGAATGCAGGCATGTTTGACGTTATTTTGGATAGCGCAGGTGGCGATGGCTTTCTTTCTCTCATTGACCTTGCTGCACCTGGCGCGCGCATCGCATTTGTCGGCGCAACACGTGGCGATGTCAAAGACTTCAACCTGCGGAAAGTGTTCTGGAAGCAACTCTCGCTGCTCGGCTCTACCATGGGCTCACGCACTGATTTTGATGCTATGCTGAAATTTGTCTCCGAAAAGCATCTTCAGCCTATCATCAGCCGCACGTTCTCTCTCGAAGATGCCGAACACGCTTTGCGCTATATGGATAATGCGCAACAATTCGGTAAAATCACTCTTAAAATTTCTTAACTTCTCTTACTTGAATTCAACGCTTAAAAAATTTGGAAAGGAGTTCATTTATGTCGACAGAAGTCAAAATCAAGCATACTTCCACAGAGGTGCTCTCTGCACTTAATCTTCAACTTGCCAATACGTTTGTGCTCGCAGTCAAGTACAAGAAGTTTCATTGGTATGTCTCCGGTCCGTTCTTCAAGCCCTTGCATGAGCTTTTTGATATGCATTACAATCAACTTCTTGAAATTGTTGATACACTGGCAGAGCGTTCGCGTGCGATTGGGGGCTACCCAGTTGCCACGATGAAAGAATTTATTGAGATAGCGGAAATTGATGAATCGCAGAATCTTAACTACACGCCGCAAGAAATGGTCGAAATTCTCTACGAAGATACCAATGCAATCATTGATTCTTTGCATCAGCACATTCAGCTTGCCACGCAGCATCATGACCCGGGCACAGCTGATATCTTCACCACCATTGTGGAAACCTACCAGAAACAGAGCTGGTATCTTGCAGAGACCAAAGCGCGCAAAGCCTTGGCTTAACGGCAGGTGTCGCCTTGCTGCTCTTGCAGTAGGTTCTCTTTGAGCCTCGTTTTAGCGAGGCTTTTTTATTTGCTGTGACTTCTTTTTTCTGTTTTTACTTCCGCTGACACTTTGTCGGTTTTCTGTTCTGACAGATTTTCATTCACTTTGTCAGACTTCTTGCACTGCGACTGACATTTTTTCTGTTTGTCTTCAGGCAGCGGAACTGGCACGAAGGTTGTTTCTATGAATAGTGCGAACACACAGCAGACCTGCACGACGCAGGAACATAACCTTAAACAATTAAAAAT